>CAKZOQ010000522.1 GCA_937136445.1 uncultured Gemmatimonadota bacterium | reverse complement strand
GTGGACGGGCGGGCCGACCACTGGAAGGTGAAGGTGGCCTCCCCGCCGGCTGGGATGGCTTCGGGGAGGGCGAAGCGCACCACGGTGGAGTCGGGGGCGTGGGGGTACTCGGCGGTGAGCTCCTCATCGCCCATCCGGAGGGTCTGCAGCCGCTCGTAGGCGTGGTCGGGCTCCTCCAGCGACTGGAAGTCGAAGTCCGAGCGCTCCTCCACCGTCGCCCAGCGGGAGTTCGGCCGGAAGGCGTTGAGGTAGAGGTGGAGGTAGAGCTCGTCCAGCACGTCGGGGGAGCGGTTGTGGTACACCAGGGTCGCCCCGCCGCGGAGCTCCTGGGCCTCCTCGTCGAGGGTGGCCTCCAGCGTGTAGTGGACTTCCTGCTGCCAGGGGACGGCGGGGGCGGGGGCGACGGCCTCCGGAGCCCCGTCCAGGGGAGTCGGGGGGGCGGGGAGGGGAGCCGCGAGGATCTGACCGAGGGCCAGGAGGGGAAGGAGGCTCATGGGCGGGCAACGGGTTCCGGGTGGGACGAACGTTCGCTGGCGCACGAAAGGTAGGGCGCGAGGGAGTGCCGCCCCAGGTGTCGGGTCCGATCCCGCGGGACCGCGCCTTGCCGTGGGGGCGCCACCCGAATACGTTCGCTGTTGAGAATGACTTTCAACTGCGAACTGGTACGGGACCTCTGCAGAGCCCGACTCGAGCCATGAGTGACCGTCCGATTCCGGAGCGCCACGAATCCGGCCCCATCCGGACCTTCCTCCTGGCGTTGGTGGCGCTCGGCGCGGTGGGTCTCCTCGCGGAGCTTCTCCTGCTGGAGCACTGGGTGGCGCGGCCGCAGTATGTGCCGCTGGCGACGCTCTCTCTCGCCCTCGGGGCCGCGGCCATCATGGCCCTCCGGCCCGGTCCAGGTACCGTCCGGCTCTTCCGCGTGGTCATGGGACTGGTGGTCGCCACCGGCCTCGTGGGCATCGGATTCCACCTGTCGGACAATCTGGCCTTCGAGCGGGAGATCACCCCCGCCGCCTCCCTGGGCGCGCTGTTCTGGGAGGCCATCCGAGGCGCCACCCCGCTGCTGGCTCCGGGAAGCCTGGTGCAACTCGGCCTGGTGGGCCTCGTCCTCACCTGGCGCCATCCCGCCCTCAATACCGACACCGGCCCGCCATCTGTCGGACACCCCTTCGAACCTACGGAGCACCCATGAACATCCGACGCTTCTCTCGCATCCTTCCCCTGACCATGGCCCTCTTCCTGGCCGCCTGTGGCGGTGAGACCGCCGAGGAGGCCCCGGCGTCCCAGCCTGCGGTCGAGCCTGCCGCCGAGGCCGAGCCTGCCGAGGGGAGCATGGACGCCATGGCCGAGGAGGGCCTGATGGATCCCAACGAGGCCTCCGTCGACGCACTCCTGGCCGTCGAGGGTCTCGATCAGGCCGCCGTGGATGCACTGGTGGCCGGACGCCCCTTCGACGACATGCTGCAGGTGGACGCCGTCCTGGCGGAGCACATGGGCGAGGCGGGTCGGGAGATGGTCTACGCCTCGGTATGGAAGCCCCTGGACCTGAACCAGGCCTCCGGCGAGGAGATCCTCCTGATCCCCGGCGTGGGGGAGCGGATGGAGCACGAGTTCGAGGAGTACCGCCCCTACCGCGCCATGGCCGAGTTCCGTCGTGAGATCGGGAAGTACGTGGACGAGGCCGAGGTCGAGCGGTTGGCGCAGTACGTGGAGCTGCGCTGACCCCAGGTCGGTGCGTCGGCGCGGGGGGGTGACCGCGGGGTGCCGGGGTGGCGTGTCGTAGTCATCCTCGCCACCTCGCGGGTATCTTCGATACGTTCACCTCCGATCCCCCTGCATGTCCACCGCCACGCTCCGACGTCCCGTCGCACTCCGTCCGACGTTCGCCTCCCCGCACGACGACGACCGCGCCGATCCTTTTCAGGCGTGGGCGGTGGGGATTCGTGCGTCGGACCCCGAGGCCTTCGAGGCCTTCTTCCGGACCATCCACGGTCCGCTGGTGCGCTACGCCGAGAGCCTGGTCCGTGAGCCGTCCCTCGCTCGGGACCTGACGCAGGACGCCCTGGTCCGCATCTGGGAGCGGAGGGAGACCGTCGATCCCGATCGCTCCCTGCAGTCGCTGGCGTACCGGACGCTGAAGAACCTCTGCCTGAACCGCATCCGGGACCGGAAGAACCGCGAGGAGCTCCTTGCGGAGGAGTACGAGGCGCCGGTGGCCCTGCCTGCCGGCCCGGACCAGGAGCTGCGGGGCACCCGTCTGGCGGAACGCCTGACCGAATGGGTGGAGGAGCTTCCGGAGCGGCAGCGTGAGGCGCTGCGCCTCAGCCGCTTCCAGGGCTTGAGTCACGACGAGGTGGCCGAGGCCATGGGTGTGTCGGCTCGCACCGTCAACAATCACCTGGTTCGTGCCCTCCGCGTCCTTCGGGAGCGGATCCACGCGTACGAACCGTCCCTGCTGGATCGATGAACGAGCCACGAACGCCGCCGTTCCCCGACTCGCTCACCTCCGAGCCCGACGCCCGGGAGCTACGGTCCGTCTGGGCCGTCCTGGGGGATCTCGAGGGCTCCTCCGTCTCCTCGGCCGATACCGACTCGGCGTGGGAGAGCGTGCGCGATCGTCTGGGGCGGGACTCCGTCCTGTCCATCGGTGCCCCCCGTCCCGGAGAGGCCGCGTCCGATGGGTCGACCTCGGGTGTCCTGGCGGGGCTCCTCCGGGCCGCCGTGGTGGCGGGCCTGCTCTTGGGCGGGACCTGGATCTGGCATCAGGTGCCGGTGGTCCATTCGGTGGGCGCCGGGGAGCTGGTCTCGGTGATGCTCCCCGACGGGTCGGAGGTGACGTTGAACGCCGGCTCCTCGCTCTGGCACCGGCGGGGATTCCGGCCCTTCCCGGGCATGGCGGCCGACCAGCGGGAGGTCCGGCTCCAGGGTGAGGCGTTCTTCGACGTGATCCCCTCGGACCGCCCGTTCCAGGTGGAGGCCGCCGGGGCCCGCATCACCGTCCTCGGCACCCGGTTCAACGTCCGGGCCCGCGCCGAGGGGGACACCGAGGTCCGCGTGTCCGTCGAGGAGGGCCGGGTGCGCGTCGTCGCCGCCCGCGCAGCGGAGGCGGAGGGTCTCGAGCTCGGGGGCGGCGAGTCGGGTTGGCTGGCGGATGCCGCTTCCCAGCCTCGACGCGACGAGATCCCCATCCAGCGCATCGGAGCCTGGAGGGGCGGGGGTCTGGTGGCGGTGGACGAAGCTCTGGGCACCATTCTCGAGGAGCTGGCCCTTCGGTACGACGTCCCGGTGCGAGTGGCGCCGAGCGCCGATGCCTCGGGACGGCTGAATGTCTACTACCGCGAGTTGGACAGCCTGGAGTCGGTCCTCTCGGACCTGGCCATCCAGCAGGGTCTTTCCTACCGGCGCACCTCGGACGGCTGGGAGGTCTTCTGAGGGTGCGGGCTCCAGGGCTTTTCGGCCTCCTCCTGGCCGTCCTCCTGGGTGCGGTGGGACCCGACGCGGCCGCGGCGCAGAACACCACCGGCACCCCGGGGCCCTACGACCTCTCGGTCCGGGACGTGCCCGTGGACGCGGCTCTCGAGGAGCTGGTGGGGCTGACGGGGATCGATCTGGTCTACTCGTCGGAGGTCGTGGCCGACCGTTCCACCCTCTGCCGCCAGGAGGACGCCACCGCCGAGGAACTCCTACGCTGCATCGTGGCGGGGGCTTCGTTGGACTACTACCGCCTTTCTTCGGGGACCTACGTGGTCATCCGTGGCCCGGAGGAGCTGCCGGAGTATGGGACTCTTTCGGGAGAGATCGTGGACGGCCTCTCCGGACAGCCCCTCCCCCGGGCCCGCGTGGAGCTGGCCGACGGCTCCCTCTGGGCCCGCAGCGACGGCATGGGCCTCTTCGTCCTGGGCCGCCTCCTTCCGGGTCGGCACGTCCTTCGTGTGTCGCGCGGCGGATACGCTCCCGTGGAGCTCAGCCTCGAGGTACCCCCGTCGGGGCGGGTTCGTCGCAGCATCCGACTGGACCCGTCGGTCGTCGAGTTGGACCCCCTCGTGGTGGACGGCATGGAGGATGTCGGTGGGGCCTCCGTGGGGAGGGACGGCTGGAGGCGTGGTGAGGGTGTGGACGCGGTCCCCGTGGACGGGGACGTGGGCCGGGAACTCCGGCGGGGCGTCGGTGTCGCCCGTCGTCCCCTCTTCGCCGACATCCACATCCAGGGCGCCGGTCCCTCCGAGCAGGTGATCCGCCTGGACGGCGTCCCCGTCTTCGACCCCGTCTCCCTGGGACGCACCCGGAGCGCCTTCAGTCCGTTGGCGTTGCGCCGCATCACCGTCCACAAGGCCGGCTTCGGGGTGGAGGAGGGGAGCTTCTCCGGGGGCATCGTGGATCTGGACCAGGCCGTGACCCACCCTGGGGCCGGGTCGGGATCGGTCCTGGTGGACCCCTATTCCGCCAGCGCCGACCTCGCCCTCCCCCTGCAGGCCCTCGGGGGAGAGGGCTCGCTGATGGTGTCCGGGCGCACCAGCCTCTGGGACATCTACCGCCAGGGGACGCTGAACCAGTCGCTCCGTCGCTGGAACGACGTGGATCCCGTCCTGATGCGGCGGCTGGTGGGGGACCACGGCGAGGTCTTCACCGACGCCCTCCGCTTCGACCCCCATCGCCACGGCTCGGAGCTGGGATTCGACGACCTCCACGCGGCCCTGCAGCTCTCCTTCCCGGGGTTCCGTACGCTGGAGGCCTCCTTCTACCGGGGCACCAACGAAGTCTCCACCGAGTTGTTCGCCGCCGGCGCGGACCCCTCGACGGGGACGCTGGAGCGCCTTCTTCTGGCACGGGACGCGTACCGCTGGTCCAACACCATGGGTCGGCTGGAGGGCAGCCTGCTCCTCGGGGACCGGGCCTCCCTGCGCCTCGGGGCCTGGGGCAGCCGGCACCGCCTGGACCATGGCTACCTCATGGTGGACGGCGACGAGGTGGGGTACCGGCCGGGAGAGCTGGACGTGGGAGAGGCGGAGGACGCCCTCCGGGCGGCACTGGTGGGAGCGAGCCTGCCGGAGGACGGCAACGCGGTGGACGAGTTCGGCGCCGAGGCGGTGGCCGACTTCGCCGCCGGGGGCGGCCACTTCCTCACCGCGGGCCTGGAGTCGGTGCGGGTGCGGAACCGGACGCACCTCCTGAACGGGTTCGTCCGGCCCCTCGTATCCCGGGCAGAGACGTGGCGGACCTCGGCCTTTCTCCAGGATCGGTGGGACCTGGGTGGGGGCGTGACATGGGAAGTGGGACTCCGCGCCACCTCGGTGGACGGGTCCCAGGCGTGGTGGGAGCCGCGCACGGCCCTCCGTGTGGACGGGGCGTCCCAGGCCCTGGGACCCTGGTCGGTCCGCCTCGCCGGCGGGATCTATCGGCAGTTCCTCAACAGCTTCGAGCTCACGAACGTAGGAGCCAGCGCCCTGGTGCCGGAGGTGCGGTTCTGGATCCCCTCGGACGAGACCCTTGCTCCCCCCCGGTCCCGCCACCTGGCCCTGGAGGTCGGAGCCCGTCCCGCCCCGGGGTGGGAGGTTCGGGTGGAGGGCTACCACAAGTGGTTGGACCGCATCCTCGCCCTGGACTATGGCGTGCTCCTGGGCACCCATGGGGGAACGCCCGACACCCTGTCCCAGGCCGACTTCGTGGGGGAGGCTGAAGGAGCGGCGTACGGGGTCGGTGCGCGGGTCGGATGGGAGGAGGGGCGAGCCCGGCTGCAGGTCGGCTATGACTGGAGCGTGTCGGAGCGCACCTTCCCCTCCCGCTTCGACGGGCAGCGTCAGCCGGCACCGTGGAGCGAGCCCCATGCTGTCTCCCTGCAGGGTCGCCTCCCCATGGCCGCCGGCCTCGCGTTGGAGACCGACGCCCGCTCCGTCTTCGGGCGGAGCTGGGGTCTCCGGCGAGCCTACTTCGACTTCCTCACCCTCCACGGCACCGACGGCGGGCCGGACATCGGTCTCCCCGGCGACTCGGAGCTGCCGGCCCTCCACCGGGTGGACCTGGGCCTTTCCTGGCTGGGCCGGCCCTGGGGCCACCCGGCGGAGGTGCGTGCCGAGCTCCGCAACGCTCTGGGCACGGACCAGGTGCTGGACTACTCCCTGCGCCGCGCCACCCAGGCCGAAGTGGGCTCCTACCGCCAGGTGCCTCGCCTGCTCCCCGGGCGGCGTATGGCCCTCACACTTCGGGTGGGATTCTAGCAGATCCCCATCTGCTCCACCCCTCCTGCCGGCCGCCGATCCGGGCGGCGTCCAGGAATTGTCTAAGGAGTGACTGGTCATAGCACGGATCTTGCGTGTATCGGAATCGAATCAAGAACAACACGGCTGGTAATCCGGCCTGGTACCTTCAACCCGAGACCATCATGCGCTCACTAGCACGCTCCGTTTTCAGGGCGGCCCTCGTGCCTGCCCTGGCCCTGTCCGTCGTGGCATGCGACGACGACGAACCGGGAATGACCGATCCTCCCGTCGAGGAGACCATCGCCGAGATCGCAGCCGCCACGGCGGATCTCAGCACCCTCACCACGGCCCTCG
>CAKZOQ010000521.1 GCA_937136445.1 uncultured Gemmatimonadota bacterium | reverse complement strand
GAATACGTAAGGGGAAAGCGTATGCGGAAGCAGGATTCACTACGGGAATTTCGGAGGCGGGCATGGTGGCCGGTACCCGAGATGACCGCGAGGGTTGGCCCCCGGACGGCTCGAACTCAGATGGGCTCGCGGGCCCCTGGACCGCTCCCCGGACCCCCGTTGGGCCCAGGGGGCGGGACCACCACCGGCTCCTCTGGCGGATTCCCCGGACGTCCGTAGCGCACCGGCGGCGCCGGCTGGGTCTCCAGGAGGTCCACTCCCTCCGTCTCCAGGAGCCGGAGCGCCTCCTCGATGGCGGCCTCGAGCTGGGGATCACCCCCGGCGCGCACGGGCGCCGGGTCGTTGCGGACCTCGATGTCCGGCGCGATGCCCACGGCCTCCACGTCCCACTCCCCGTCCACATTGATGAATCCGCCACGGGGAGCCACGAAGCCGCCGCCGTCCACCAGCGGCGGGGTGTCCCAGGTGCCCACCAGACCGCCCCAGGTGCGGGTGCCCACCAGCGGTCCCACCTCGTGGAAGCGGAAGAGGAAGGGCATGAGGTCGCCGCCGGATCCGGCACGTTCGTTCACCACCATGACCTTGGGCCCGAAGAGCCCGGCCATGGGCTGGGTCCAGGGCCGACGGTCGCTCGCTTTGGAGTTGAAGTAGCCGGTGAGGGGACGGTCCATCATCTCCACGATGTAGTCCGCCGCCGAACCGCCCCCGTTGTTGCGCTCGTCGATGACGGCCCCTTCCCGGTCCTTCTGGGCGAAGTACATGCGGTTGAAGAAGGTGTAGCCGCCCTGGCCGGTGTTGGGGAGCCAGACGTACGCGAGCCGGCCGTCGCTCATCTCGTCCACCCGCCGCTGGTTCTCGGCGAGCCAGGCCCAGGTGCGGAGTCCGCCTTCGTCGTCCACCGGCTCCACCACCAGCTCCCGGGCGCCCTCGCGGGTGGGGGCGTCGTTGACCTCCACGGTGATGGCGCGCCCCGCCGTCCCCTCGAGGAGGCGGTACGGGTTGGTGGGGGCCTGCAGCGGCGCGCCGTCGATGGCCACCAGCCATTCGCCCTCGGAGACGTCCATCCCCGGGTGGGTCAGCGGGCCCTGGAGCCCAGGGTTCCACTCCTCGCCGTCGTAGAGTGCGGCGATGCGGTAGAACCCGTCCTCCTCCACCAGATCCACGCCCAGGAGCCCGGTGGCGGGGTCGGAGAGCTCCGGGTAGTCGCCGCCGCGGACGTAGGAGTGCCCCACGGCGATCTCTCCGGACATCATGTCCAGGAGGTGGTTGAAGTCGGAGCGGTGCTCCACGTCCGGGAGCCAGGCGGAGTACCAGTCCCAGACGTCGTCCCAGGGGGCGCCGTGGGCGTTGTCCACGTAGAGGAAGTCGCGCATGAAGCGCCACCCGTCGCGGAGCATCTGGGCCCACTCCTCGGTGGGGGACACCTGGATGCGGAGGTCGTCGGTGGTCACCGCGCCGTCCTCGCCGGACGGCGGACCGCCGACGGTCTCCACGATGCGCCAGCTCCCGCCGAAGCGCGCCAGCAGGGAGCCCCGGTCGTGGGAGGTGGTGACGTCGGAGGCGCCCTCCAGAAAGGTCGAGGCTTCCCGGTCCTCCAGGCTGTAGCGGTGGACCGTCTGCCCGGGGCCGTCCCCCGACTCCAGGACGAACACGTGGCCCTCGGGGCCCTCCACCAGGCCGGTGTAGTCGCCGGCCGCCAGGCCGGGCGCGGCCACCAGGCGGTCCATGATGCCTTCGGGGTCCAGCACGACCTCCGGCGGGGTCTGGGCGTCCCCCTCGTCCGGGGCACCGGTCGGCCCGGAATCCTCCACGTCCTCGGCGCCGGGCACGCTCTCCGTTCCTCCTTCTTCGTCGCTCCGGGGCACGAAGGGCGACACGCCGTTCTCGGCCAGGATGGCCACGTAGAGGGAGCGGGTGACGGGCCGGTCGTAGGAGGTCATGTCCAGCCAGCCGGTGTTCAGCCCGAAGTCGGTGGAGGCCAGCAGGTACAGGTACTCCCCGCCGGCGTCCCAGACGGGGTCGATGGCGTCGGCCATTCCGTCGGTGAGCTGGTGGGTCGCGCCCGTCTCGGTGTCGTGGACGAAGACGGCGCGGTACTGGCTGTCCAGCCGCCGGGCGTACGCGATCCACCGCGAGTCCGGGGACCAGACCGGGTTCAGCGACCGGTCGGGGTTGGCGTAGCGGTCGGTGTCGACGTGCGCCGTCTCGCTGCCCTCCAGATCCACCACCAGGAGCCGGTAGTCGGTGTCGGTGAAGGCGAGCTGGCTCCCGTCCGGGGACCAGGTGGGGCGGAAGTAGAAGGTGGGGTCCTCGAAGGGGATGCGACGAAGCACCGTGCCGTCCTGCTCCGCCACCACCAGCGCGTACTCGCCCTCGGCGTCGTTGAACCAGGCGATGCGCTCGCCGTCGGGGGACCAGACCGGATGGCGGTCCGCGGCGCCGGAGCTCCTGGTGAGGTTGCGCCAGCTTCCTTCGCCGGCGGGGACGGTGAAGATGTCCCCGCGGTACTCGAAGATGGCCCGCTCGCCCGTGGGAGAGAGGCGGGCGTTCCCGAGGTCGTCGGACGGGACGGCCTCCCAGCGGGTCCGCGCCCAGTTCTGGTCGCCCCGGGCGTGGATGACCAGACGGCGAGTCGCGCCCGTGGCGGGGTCGAGCTCGTGGAGCCAACCCGCCTGCTCGTAGACCACCACGCCGTCGCCCGCGCCCAGGCTCTTCACGTCGAAGTCGGCGTGGGTGGTGAGCTGGCGCTCCTGGCCGGTGGCGGGGTCCCAGGACCAGACGTTGGCGGCCCAGTCCCGCTCGCTCAGGTAGTAGACGACGCCGTCCAGCCAGACGGGCGCCAGGTGACGCTCGCCCTCCCAGGGCGGGGTCCGCCGCTCCCAGGTGGAGGTGGAGACCACCGAGACCGGCTGGGCTTGCCCGCCCCGGTAGTTCCGCCACTCCGGGTCCCAGAAGCCGATCTCCTGGAAGGCGAGCCAGGCGCCGTCGTCGCTCATTTCGCCCTGCCAGGCCTGGGGAATGCCCAGATCCGCCGGGAGCCCCCCCTCCGGCGCCACGGTGTACCACTGCCAGAGCTTGGTGGGCTGGCCTCGCCGGC
>CAKZOQ010000520.1 GCA_937136445.1 uncultured Gemmatimonadota bacterium | reverse complement strand
GAGTGGGGTGGTGGGGCCGGCGCGAACCGAATGATCTATCCGCTTCTGATATATCTGAAGTGGATATGTCCGGCAAGGGCGGGTGGCTCTGGTGCGGTTCAGCGGCGCAGGGGCCGGAGCTCCACCCGCGGTACGCCGAGCTCGTCGGTGGTGGTTCCCAGGATGAAGTCGGCGCCGAGCTGGTGGACCACGAAGCCGGCAGGCGTGACCACGGACCCCAGAAGACGGCCTTCGGGGTCGAAGACGAGCCAGCGACGGGGTCCTTCCTGATGTGCGGGCCGGAAGGCCTGGACCCAGAACCCACCGTCCGGGGCAGGCAGAAGGGCCTCGAAGGCGGGCATGGAGTCGGGGGCCGGGGCTCGTTCCAGGGCCCTCCGGAGGCTGGGGCGCGCTCCTTCGGTCGCCTGGCCCACAGCGTGCTCCACGAAGGCGTCCACAGCGTCGGGCGTGACGGGTTCCGGGGGCAGCGCCACCCGGACGATTCGCTCCACGGTGCCGTCCGGTCGGTGGAGGGAAAGCGTCCATCGGTCCGTGGCGGCGAGCACCACCCGAGCGCCCACGGCGGCGGCGACTCCCCGTCGGGCGAACGGAAGGCCGTAGACCATCACGCTGCCCTCCCCCAGTTCGAGGAGCCCTTCTCGGCCGGGGACGGTGCCGAGCTCTGTCTTCACCTCGCCGCCGGGGCCCATCACGACGCCCCGGAGGCCCGGGCGGATCCGGCCGCTTTCGAGGTCGGAGCCCAGGAAGTCGCTGACCGTCGCGACCAGGTCTCCGTTGCCCATCCGTCCTTCGAAACGCAGCCGCAGCCCACCGTCGAGCCCGGTGAACGGTATGGAGCGCGCGAAGGATCCAGATGCGTCGAACACGCTCAGGCGCCTCAACGGGTCGTCCCACACCGCGAGGCTGTCTCCGTCCCAGGGCACGATCCGGGTGGGGCCCCGGAACTCGCCGGGACCTTCGCCGGACCTGCCCCACGTCGTCTCATGAGTGCCATCGGGCCAAAAGAAGCGCACCTCCCCGGCCCGCATGTCGGCCACGGCGATGCGTCCGTCCGGAAGTCGGTAGCTGTCCCGCACGAGAGAGAACTGCTCTGCCTCCGGGCCCTCCAGCACGCCGATGCGCAGGGACGGTGCATCTCCCACGCTCCAGGGCAGTGGGGCGGCGGCTTCTGCCGGGTTGTCCACCAGCGTCACCCCGGCGCTGTCCCGGAACGTCGCCGTCGGGGGAGTGGCAGGCGTCGAGGCGTCGCCGCAGCCCACGGTCCCCAGCACGAGGAGGAGCCCTGCAGCGAGAGGGCCGGAGCGGTTCGTGGGGAGCCGACGGCGCGGAGTGCGTGGCATGGTCTACGAGCTGGATGAGGGGAAGGGGTCACCGGTCGGATGCCGATGCTGGAGCAGGCGGCCCCCGGCGGTGACGGCCTGATCGCAGAATAGCGGCCGAGAACCGGCCCGGACCACCGTGGGGCCGGTCCATCCCGAACTGCGTCTGCTTCGGCATTACCTTCCCCCCATGGTCCACCCCGTTCTCCTCCACGGCTTCACCGGATGTGCCGCCTCCTGGGGCGACGTCCTCCTCGACGACCTCGCCTCCAGGGTGGGGCCACCCGTGCTGGTGGATCTGCCGGGGCACGGGAGTCGGGCGGGGGAGACGGATCCCGAGGACTTCACGCTGGAGCGGGCCTGGGAGCTCATCGAGGCGGTGCTCCCCGAGCCGGCGCCGCTGGTCGGGTACTCCATGGGGGGACGGCTGGCCCTGTCCTACGCGGTGGAGCACCCCGAGCGGGTGAGCGCCCTGGTGCTGGAGTCGTCCTCGCCGGGGCTCCTGATGGCGGAAGAGCGCGCTCAGCGCCGCACCGCGGACGAGGAGCTGGCCCGTCGGCTGGAGCAGGACGGCATCGAGGCCTTCGTCGACACCTGGGAGGAGCTTCCTCTGTTCGCCTCACGGCAGGCCCTCCCGGACGACGTTCGGGCCCGCCAGCGTGCCCTGCGCCTGGCCAACGATCCGCACTCGCTGGCGTCGAGCCTCCGCGGCCTGGGGACCGGAGCGCTGCCCAGCTACTGGGAGGCGTTGGGCGAGCTGGGCCTCCCGGTGCTGCTCGTGGTGGGGGAGCTGGATGCCAAGTTCCGAGCCATCGCCGGCCACATGGCAGACCGCCTCCCGCGGGCGCGGCAGGTGGTGGTGCCCGAGGCCGGGCACACGGTGCATCTGGAGCGACCCGGCGCCTGGGTGGACGCCGTGGGGCGCTTCCTGGATGGGGTGGTCTGAGGGCGAGGAAGCGGCCTCGCGGGTCCCACCACCCCCGCCGCCACCCGAAGGATGCCCCGGCCCCTCGGGCGCGGGAATAGTCCGGGGAGCCTGGAGCCGACGAGCCTCGAGCCGTGGAGCTCGAGCGTCAGTTCGCTCCTCTCTCGGTGGCGTCCTCGGCCCGTGCCGCCCGTGCCGCCTCCACCCCCCGAAGCAACGTCTCCGCAGACTGGGCCCCGGACACGGCGAGCCGCCGGTCGAACACGAAGGTCGGGGTCCCGGTGATACCCATGCGGCCGGCGTCCTCCCGGGTGGCGGAAAGCGCCTCCTCGCCGGCACCGGCGTCCAGGGCGGCGTCCATGGCGTCCGGGTCCAGTCCGGCATCGGCGGCCAGCTCCCGGAGCACCTCCGGATCGCCGAGGTCCCGGCCTTCGGCGAAGTAGCCCGTGAAGAGCCGTTCGTGGAAGACCGGGAAGTGGTCCGGACGCTCGGTCTGGGCCCACGCGCCGGCGGCGAGGGCTCGATGCGTGTTGGCGACCTTGGGTCGGCGGCCCACCTCCAGCCCCGCATCGGCCGCCTGGGCGCGCAACGCCTCCTGCATCCGGGCCCACTGCTCCTCGGGATAGCCCAGCTCCTCCACGGGCATCCCTACCTCCGGGACCTCCGGGTGGATCTCGAAGGGACGCCAGGTCACCAACAGCCCTTCGGGGTCCTCCAGGCGGGACCGAGCCTCCTCCAGGCGGGCCCATCCCACGTAGCACCACGGGCAGGTGTAGTCGCTGAAGACCTCCAGTCGAA
>CAKZOQ010000519.1 GCA_937136445.1 uncultured Gemmatimonadota bacterium | reverse complement strand
CTCGGTGGGAGCCGCGGCCACGTCCACACGGGTGAGGACGGTGCCGGGGGGGAGGCGGACACCCTCGTCTCCCGTCCATCCGTGGCGCTGGAAGTCGGTGAGGAGGACCACCTCGCCCAGCGGCAGCTCCGATTCCTCCAGGATGGTCTGGGCCGCCTTGAGGGCCGGGCCGTAGCGAGTGGTGCCGGAGCCCGGAGCCAGGGTGTCCAGCGCGGTGCGGAGTCGGGTCGGGTCGGCGGTGGAGCGGGCCACCACCACGGCGCCCTGGTCGAAGGCCACCAGCGAAATCCGGTCCAGCGGTCCCAGCTCCGACAGCTCCGCCCGCGCCGCCTCCACGCCGTCGGCGAAGGACGAGCCCCGCTCCATGGAGTAGGAGCGGTCCAGGAGGAGCACCACCTCCCGGGGTCCTCCGGCGGCCGTCCCCGACACCTCGGCGTCGTCCACGAAGGGCCGGGAGAAGGCCAGCGCGAGGAGTGCCAGCGCAAGGGCCCGCACCAGCAGCAGGAACCAGTTCTGGATCCGTCGTCGCCGCTGCTCCTGGAAGGGGATCTTCTCCAGGAACATGAGGGACGGAAACGCCACCACGTTCTTCCGCTGCTTCCGGGTCAGGTGCAGGATCACCGGTACGGCGATCCCGGCCAGGCCGAGGAGGAAGAGGGGAACGAGGAAGGTGAGGCTCATCGGACCGTCTGGAGCCGCTGGCGGAGGGAGAGGTAGGCGAAGAGGGCCTCGTCCAACGGCTTGGCGGTGTTCAGGAGACGGTAGTCCACCCGCTGGCCCGTGAGCCCCTCCTGCAGGGCCGTCACATGCTCGGCCACCATGCGCACGTAGTCGTCCCGGAGCTTGTCCGGCAGGACCGGCACCTGCTCCCCCGTCTCCAGGTCCTCGAAGCCGGAGGCGTCCTCGAAGGGAAAGTCCAGCTCGGTGGGGTCCAGCACGTGGAACACCAGGACGTCATGGCCCCGGGCGGCCAGCGGCCCCACCGACTCCAGGACCGCCTGGGGGTCTTCGTAGAAGTCGGAGATGAGGACCAGGATGCCCTTGCGCCGGAGTCGCTCGGTGGCGGCCACCAGAGGCTCCTTGAGTCCACCGGCCCGCCCGGCCTCGATCCCGTCCAGGAGGTGGAGGATGGTGTCCAGGTGCTTCGCCGAGGGCGGCACCCAGTCCACCACCTCGTGGTCGAAGGTGACCAGGCCCACCCGGTCCCGCTGGCGGTGGGAGAAGTAGGTGAGGCAGGCCGCCAGGTAGCGGGCGTAGTCCAGCTTGGAGACCTCGTGGCTTCCGTACCGCATGGAGGCGGAGACGTCCAGGAGGACGGCGAAGTCGGCATTGGTCTCCGCCTCGAAGAGCTTGATGTAGTGCCGGTCGGTCCGGGCGAAGAGCTTCCAGTCGATGCGCCTGATGTCGTCGCCGGGCATGTAGGGGCGGTGCTCGGCGAAGTCGGTGCTGAAGCCCAGGTGCGGGGAGCGGTGGAGGCCGTTGAGGAAGCCGTCCACCACCGTGCGGGAGAGGAGCTCCAGGTTGTCGATGCGCGCCAGGACGCCGGGGTCCAGGAAGCGGGCGGCGCCGGCGGCGTTGCGGGCTCGGGAGTGGGCGGGCACGGCGGGCCTACATCCCCGACGACGGCGGAGCCACGTGCTCCAGCAGCCGGTCGATGACCTCGCCGGAGCTCCGTCCTTCCGATTCGGCGTGGAAGTTGGTGAGGATGCGGTGGCGCAGCACCGGATGGGCCAGGTGGCGGATGTCGTCGTAGGAGACGTGGTAGCGCCCCTGGGTGAGCGCACGGGCCTTGGCGCCGAGCACCAGGTACTGCGCGGCGCGGACCGAGGCGCCGTAGGAGACCCACTTCTGCACGAACTCCGGCGTGTCGCCGTTGGGCGAGGGCCGGCTCGTCCGGACCAGCTTCACCGCGTATTCCAGGACCGCCTCGGAGACGGGGACCCGCCGCACCAGTCGCTGGAAGGCCAGCAGGTCCGGCCCGGTGACGGCGTGGCTGAACTCCGGGTCCTGGATGCCCGTGGTGGAACGGACCACCTCCATCTCCTCGTCCTCCGAGAGGTGCTCGATGACGATCTCGAACATGAACCGATCGAGCTGGGCCTCCGGGAGGGGGTAGGTCCCCTCGAGCTCGATGGGATTCTGGGTGGCGAAGACGTAGAAGGGCTCCTCCAGGACGAAGGTGCGCCCCTGGACGGTGACCCGGTGCTCCTGCATGGCCTCCAGGAGGGCGGCCTGGGTCTTGGGCGGCGTTCGGTTGATCTCGTCGGCGAGCACGATGTTGCTGAAGACCGGTCCCGGCGCGAAGACCATCTCCCGGCGACCGGTCTCCGGGTCCTCCTGGATGATGTCCGTTCCGGTGATGTCCGAGGGCATGAGATCCGGGGTGAACTGGATCCGGGAGAAGTTCAGGTCCAGCACCTGGGAGACGGTGTGGATGAGGAGGGTCTTGGCCAGCCCAGGGACCCCCATGAGGAGGGAATTCCCCCCCACGAACAGGGAGAGGAGCACCTGGTCGATGACCTCCTCCTGCCCCACGATGAGCTTCCGCAGCTCGCTGATCATCTGCTCGCGCCCCGACTTCATCCGGTCCGCCAGCTCGATGTCGTCGGCGGCGTCGAGTCGGACTGTTCCGATGGTGTCGCTCAAAGGGTGTCTCCGTTCCGTTCGGGGGCAGCAGGTGTGGTTCGGTGGGGCGGGCTAGTGCGACATGGCGTATACCACATAGTTGACGCCCAGCTTGTACGCCTCGTTGGAGAGGTCGATGGGGTAGTAGCCCCGATCGCTGAACTCCCAGTACTCGGCGATGTCGTTGTTGAAGTTCACGATGGCCAGGAGCCGTTCCTGGGGGTCGTTCTCTTCGTAGATCCCGAAGAAGATGGGCGGGAGCTGCTGAAAGGTGGGCGGGACGATGTTCTCCAGCGACTCGATGTGGAAGAACGAGTCGAAGATCTCGTGGCTGTCGTCGAGCCGGATGAGCTGGGCGCCGGGCAAGACCCGGTCGATCTGGTAGCGGAACCGCTGAAGCTCCCGTTCGGACCGGAAGTCGTCCACGATGAGGAAGCCTCCCTTCCGGAGGTAGGCGCCCAGGGCGGCGGCCTCCTCGTCGGTGGGGTCCCAGAAGCCCACCTCCACGATGTAGGCCACCGGATGGCGGAAGAGCTCCGGATCGCCTACCGAGAGGATGTGGGACGCCTCCACCCACGGCGTCATGGTGGTGGTCTCGTCCAGGATCCGCATGAAGTTGCGCTCGGCCCGGGGGTAGTCGTGCATCCAGGGAGGCTGGCGTCGTCCGAAGCCGAAGCCGCCGCGGCCCCCGGCGGCGTCGAACCGGAGCCGCACGAACTGGAAACGACCGTCGTACGGCGGGTTCAGCTCCTCCAGCCGCTCCACCGGGTCCCGTTCCCGGCCGAAGATGCCCCGGCGTTCCTGGGCGTCCACCCCTGTGGTGGGGGCGCCACCCAGCATCAGGGCGGAGAGGAGGGCGGGGAGGAGGGCGCGGTGCGTCATGTCCCTTCCCGCAGCTCCAGGAGGAGCTCCAGCGCCTCCGGATAGTTGGGGGCGATCTCCAGGGCCCGGAGCACCGAGCTCCGTGCCGCCTCGCCATCTCCCGCGGCCCGGTGGGCCCGTGCGAGCTCATAGAGGGCGGCGGCTCGATCGGCGGGACCCAGCGCCAGGAGCGCCTGCCGCGCCGACACCACCTCCTCGGGGTGGCCCAGCTCCGCATGGAGCTCCGCCAACGCCTCGTGGGTCTCGCCCTCGTAGGGGTGGATCTGGAGGGCCCGCCCCAGCGCCGCCGCCGCCGGAGCCGGCCGAGCGAGGTCCTGGTTCAGCTCCGCCTCCATTCGGAGCGCGTCCAGGTGGGTCTCGTTGAGGCGGGTGAGGCGTTCCAGTGCCGCCAGCGCCCGAGGGAGGTCGCCGCGGGCTCTGTGGACCTGGGCGAGGTACCAGTAGGGGCTGTCGGGCCCGCCGTATTCCGGGAACATGCGCACCGCCTCCTGGAGGTGCGGCTCGGCCTCGTCCCAGCGTTCTTCCCGGACCAGTAGGCTGCCCAGGCGGATCCGCGCTACCAGATCCCCGGGGTGACGTTGGACGTAGCGCTCCAGCGCCGGGACGCCGGCCTGGGTCGGGGGGACGTCCTCCAATTCGGCCACGGCGGCCAGCGGCCGGTCGAAGCGGGCCTCGAACCACTCCTCGAAGACGCCGTCGAATCGGGTCAGCTCCATCCCCACCACGCGGGGGAAGAGCTCCACCGTGGTCCGTCCGTCCCGGTAGCCGTCCAGGAAGTCGCGGACGACCTGGAAGCCGTACTCCTCCTCCAGGAGCTGGAAGACGAGGGAGGCCTGGTAGTAGGAAAAGCCCACCTGCTGCGGGTAGTCCGGCCGCATGAACCCGTCGTTGAGGGTGCTCACCGGCTCCAGTCGGCCGGCGCGCCATGCCTGCAGGAAAGGGATGGAGGGCTGATGCCCCCACCCGGGCCGGGCCTGACGCTGCTCGTGGACGGCGAGACCCTCGGAGAACCACCGGGGGACCCGATGGTCGGTCATGCCCAGGTGGAAGGCGTGGGCGAGCTCGTGCCACAACGTCGATGCCCAGTTGTACTGCCCCTGCTCCCGGGCCGCCGGGGAGTCCATGACCAGGACGGACCCGAAGCTCACGCCCAGCGCCCCCAGGCCTACCTCACCGAGGGTGCGGACGCTGAAGTCGCCGTGGCTCGGATAGAACTCCACCCGGACCGGCGTCGGAGGCTCCGTGCCGTATCGGCGGGCCAGGCTGTCGAAGGCCTCCTCGGCGTAGGCCGTGACCATGGGGGCCAGGAGCTCCACCTCGTCCTGGTGGAGGAACAGCCGGAAGTGCTCGGTCTCCACCGTCTCGTAGCGGTCGAAGGTGTCCAGGAGATCCAGGTTGTTCTTGAACCACGGATTGTAGGGATCGCCGGCGAAGGCCCGCTCCAGGCTGGCCCGCCCCTCCGCGATGTGACCGGTGCGGAGCTGGTTCATCCCCAGGAGCCCCCAGGCGGACCACCGGGTGGAGTCCAGCGCCACCGCCGCCTTCGCCCGCTCCACCGCCTCGTGGTAGCGCCGGGTCCGCTCCGCCACCTCCGCCACCGCCTCGTCCAGCCCCGCGTATCCGGGGTGGATGGCCAGGGCCCGCGCCCTGGTCTCCGCAAAGGCCTGGCGATCCCCGGACAGGTCGTGGACCGCAGCCAGCGCCGAGAGCGCCTCAAGGGAGGCGGGGTTGGACGCCAGCGCCCGGAGGACCTGCTCGCGGGCCTCCGCCCGCTCCTCCCGGGTGAGCTGGATGCGGGCCAGGAAGGCCCGGGCCTCGGCGAGCTCCGGATCCACCTCCAGGGCGGCCTCCACCTGGCTGCGGGCGCTCCCGTTCCCGTCGAACTCCAGTGCCCGGGCCATGGCCAGGAGGGCCCGGGGGTGGTTGGGGTTCCGGGCCAGGGCCTGCTCCAACTCCGCCTTGGCCTCGGGGCTCTGGTACTTCTCCAGGAAGAGCTCCCCCAGCGCCACCCGGGGCTCGGGCCAGCCGGGTGCGGCATTGGCGGCTTCGTCGTAGGCGCGGAGGGCATCCTGGAAGAGCGCGGGCTCTCGCCGGCCCAGGTGCTGGACCGCCGTGCCCACCGCCAGGAGGTCCATGGCGCTCAGGGAGCCGGTCGACGCGTTGTAGACGTCGATGAAGGTGTCGAAGAGCGCCATGGCCTCGTCGGTGCGGCCGGTGCGCAGGAGGAGTTCCCCCAGGTTGGCGCGTGCGGCAAGGGCCTCGGGCCCTCCGGCGTCGGCGGCGGTGCGGTAGGCGGCCTCCGCCCCCAGGCGGCCCCGGCGCTCCAGGAGCTCGCCCCGGACGTTGGCCACGGCCACCGGATCGGGAGCGGCCCGCGCCGCCTCCTCCGCCTCGTCGAAGGCGCCCGTCCCGGTGAGGACCCGGACCAGGGTGCGGCGGGCCTCGGCGTCGGTGGGTTCGTCCTCCAGGCGGTCCCGGAGGAGGTCCTCCGCCTCGTCCCAGGCACCGGTGTGGTAGGCTTCCAGGGCGGCGTCG
>CAKZOQ010000518.1 GCA_937136445.1 uncultured Gemmatimonadota bacterium | reverse complement strand
CGACCGCATCGTCGCCATGATCCCGGTGGACGACCTGGAGGTGGAGGAGCGGTGGCTCCTCTTCGTGAGCCGGGGTGGCCTGGTGAAGCGCACCGGCCTCCCCGAGTTCTCCAACCCGCGGGCCGGAGGCCTCATCGCCGCCGGGGTCCGGGACGGGGACGGCGTCATGGATGTGGTCCTCACCGACGGCACTGCGGAAATCATGCTGCTCAACGGCTCGGGTCGGGCCATCCGCTTCTCCGAGAGCGACGTGAGCACCGTAGGCCGGACCGCCCAGGGGGTGAAGGGGATGGACCTGGAGGACGACGACCAGGTGGTGGGGATGCTCCTCATCCGCCGGGACGCCACCGTGGCCACCCTCACCGAGCAGGGCATGGGCAAGCGGGTTCCCGTAGGCGACTTCCCCCTGCAGAAGCGCGGCGGCAAGGGGACGTTGGCCATTCCCTCCGGCGGGAGCGGGGGAAAGCTGGTGGCGGCGCTGGAGGTCCTGGAGGCCGACCAGGTCATGCTCATCAGCGCCGGGGGCGCCGTGAACCGGGTCCGTGCCGAGAGCATTCCGCTCCAGGGGCGGCGCACCCAGGGGAAGCGCATCGTGAAGCTCCCTGCAGGCGACCGGATCGTCGAGGTGACGCGGACCTCGGGAGGCGAGGGCGCCCCCGAACCCGCCGGCGCCGTGGCCACCTCCGACGAGGACGACGAGGACCAGCTCGACCTACTGGGGTGACCCCCCGGGCCTGGCGCCGGGATTCCGCGTGGAGGGAACCGGACGTGCCGGGCGGATCATCTCCAAAGCGCGGGGACGACGAGGCGTGGAGGGGCAGAGGGACACGTCCAGGGCCGCGGAACGGGCCACGAGCTGCTCGGCGGCACCCGGACGCACGCACACGATCCTCTCCGGGGTCTCCTCCCTCGCTTCCGGACCTCGGGCCAGGGAGCCGTTGCGTCGAGCAGGGGGTTCCCGGATGGAGAGGGGCAGGCGGGTGACCCCGGGCGGCGGCGTCCAGGCGCCGGCATCCGCGACCCACTCCTCGTCCGTGGCGGCGACCCAGCGAGCCCACAGAGGCGCGGCGAGGCGACCCCCGGAGGCACCCTCGGCGACCCTGCCGGGCTGGTCCAGACCCACCCACACGCCGGCGGCCAGATTCGGACGCAGGCCGACGAACCAGGCATCGGCTCCGTCGTTCGTGGTGCCCGTCTTCCCGGCGGCAGCACCCCGGACGTGGTGTCGGACGCGCCACCCGGTACCGTCGTCCACTGCGCCCCGGAGAGCGTCCATGACCAGGTAGGCGTCCTCCGGCGAAAGGACGCGCTCCGGCGCCCACGCCGGACGGGGGCGGGTCCAGAGAAGGCGTCCGGACGCGTCCTCCACCCGTTCGACGAGGTGAGGCTCCACCGCGCGACCACCGTTCTCGAAGGCGGCGTAGGCGGCAGTGATCTCCGACAGGGACGCCTCGAAGGAGCCCAGGAAGGAGGAGGGGTAGAGCGGCACGTCCTTCCGGATACCGAGCCGTCGGGACAGCTCCGCGAAGCGGTGGACGCCCACCTGTTCCCCGAGCCGTACCGCAGCCCGGTTGGAGGAGCGGACCACCATGTCGCGGGGCAGCACGAAAGACGCGTCCACATGGTCGCGAGGGCTCCAGGTGCCGTCCTCCGTCTCCAGCCGGAGCGGTGCGGTGGAGAGCGCCTGGATCGGGCTCGTTCCGGCATCCAGGGACGCCGCCAGGATGAGCGGCTTCGAAAGGGAGCCCACCGGTCGACGGGACTGGAGCGGGCGGTTGAACTCGGTGGTGGCGAAATCTCGCCCGCCGACCAGGGCCAGGACTGCGCCGGTTCCGGACTCCATGGCGATGAAGCCGCCCTGGAGGGGGGTGTCGCCGCCGAGATACCGTCCCATCTCTCCGTTCTCGATCCCTTCAAGGTGCTCCTTCATCAGTCGGGAAGCATGATCCTGCGCCCCGGCATGGATGGTGGTGTAGACCTTGAGACCGTCGGTCCCGGCCAGCTCGGGAGCGCGCTCACGGAGCTCGCGTCGGACCGCTGCCGAGACGTAGCTGCGGGTGTAGCGCACCGCCCGGGACTCGGTGACCGACAGGGCGGAGGAGCGGGCCGAATCCATCTGGGCTTCGGAGATGATCTCCTCTCGATGGAGGATTCCCAGCACCACGTCTCTCCGCTCCAGCGAACGCTCCGGGTGGCGCCGGGGATTGTAGCGCCCGGGCGTCTTCGTCAGGCCGACCAGGGTGGCGACCTGGGCCAGGGACAGCTCCTCGGCCCGGACACCGAAGTAGTGGCGGGAGGCCGCGCCCACCCCGTAGATCCCCTCGCCGAGATAGATCCCGTTGAGGTAGAGCTCAAGGACGCGATCGTGGCCGAGCTCGTCCACCAGGCGGCGGGCCATGCGCATCTCGTAGAGCTTCCGCGTCCACGGCCCCATGGCCCGGACCGGCTCCGACCAGAGAACCCGAGTGAGCTGCATGGGAATGGTGCTGGCGCCCTCGCGGATGCTCCCCTGGGCGAGGTTCCGGGTGGCGGCGCGTACTGCGCCGCGGATGTCCACCCCGCCATGCGCCCGGAACCGTCGGTCTTCCACGGCCATCCAGGCCTCGGGGATGAGTGCCGGCAGCGACTCGAGGGAGACCCAGGCGCGACGCGTGCCTCCGACCATCCGCAGGGGCTCTCCCGAGCGATCGTAGATGTGGTACGCTTCGTCGAGGAGGCCGCCCTCCGCGAGCACCTCCACCCGGGGACAGTCGGCCCCGTCGGTGGTGCAGGGCGCCTTCGGATTCAGCGCCCAGGCCGATGCGAGCAGCACGCCGAGTAGGAGGACACCGATCCCCACGACCGTGGCTGGGAGGTGGTTGGACTCCTCGGGGTCGTCTGGGTCCGCGGAGGCCGGATCGCCTGGCTCGGGAGTTCGGGGGTCGGTGGAAGGATGCATGATGTCCGGGTCGGTGGGGAGGGAGCATGGCAGGAAGGGAGGAAGAACCATGCCAGAGGGGCTCAGCCGGTGTTGGGAACGGCTACCGGCCACCCCACCCGGGTCCGGTGTGGCGGGGCCCGGATGTCCGTGGGAGCGGGTGGGGTGGACTTCCCCCGAGGGCCCGTCGAGCTTTCGAGCCCGAGTCACCCGCGTCCTCGACCCGCCCATCCCCCGAGAGCCCCGCATGAAGTTCCTCGTCCTCGGAGCCGGAGCTCAAGGCTCCGCCTGCGCCTTCGACCTCCTCCGCCGCGACCGTGTGGAGGAGGTCCGGCTCGCCGACCTGAACGTCGACGCACTCCCCGACTTCCTGGAGCCCTGGAGCGACGATCCCCGCCTGGTCCGACTGCCGGTGAACGCGAAGGACGTCCGCCAGGTGAAGGAGGCCATGGCCGGTGTGGACGCCGTAGCCTGTGCCCTCCCCTACTACTTCAACCTGGAGATGACGCGTCTGGCCGTCGGTGCCGGAGCCCACTTCTGCGACCTGGGAGGCAACACGAAGATCGTGGAGGACCAGGAGGAGCTCGGTGAAGAGGCCCGCGCCGCCGGGGTGAGCGTGGTTCCCGACTGCGGCCTGGCGCCGGGGCTGGTGAACATCCTGGCCCAGGGCGGGATCGACACCCTGGACGAGGTGGAGCGCGTCAGGATCCTGGTGGGTGGGCTCCCGCAGAACCCGGAGCCTCCGCTGAACTACCAGATCGTCTACTCCATGGAGGGGGTGCTGGACTACTACACCACCCCCGTCCTGGTGCTGGAGGACGGGGAGGTCCGGGAGAAGGAGGCGCTCACCGGCGTCGAGCGGGTGGAGTTCGGGGAGGGCGTCGGAGAGCTGGAGGCCTTCTACACCGCCGGTGGCATCTCGCGGATGCCCCACCGCTATCGCGGCCGAATCCCGGAGATGGTCTACAAGACGCTCCGCTATCCGGGCCATGCGGCCCTCATGAAGGGCATCCGGGACCTGGGCCTCCTGGGGCTCGAGCCGGTGGAGTTGGACGGACGCGCGGTGGTGCCCCGCGACCTCTTCATCGAGGTGGTCTCGCCGCGCCTGCGGAAGCCCGACAGCCCGGACCTGGTGGCCATGCGCGTGGAGGTGGCGGGACGGCGCGAAGGGGAGGAGCGGACGGTGCGTTGGGAGATGGTGGATCGCCGGGACGAGGAACGGGGGATCACCGCCATGATGCGGACCACCGGCTACTCGCTGGCCACCACCGCCTGGATGCAGGCCGACGGAGCCGTAGAGGCTGGCACGGCCACCCCGGCGGAGTGCATCGACCCCGACGCCTTCGTGTCCGAGCTCGCCGGGTGTGGCCTGCACGTCCGCCGGGAGGAACGGGCCGGCCTCTGACCGGCCCCAGGCACGCCATGCCCCCCCCTCCTCCCTACCGATCCGCCGCCCGGAATCGCCTCTGGCGCCCCCTGGTGTGGCGAGGGGCTGCCTTTCTCCTCATCGCTGCAGCGGGGCTCACCGGACTCCTCCTGGGCGCTGGCGTCAGCGAGCGGGAGCTGTCGGGGACGGGCCTCCTCGGGAAGGCGTACTACGTGCTGGGGCTCTTCGTCCTGGGAGGGCTCGACCTGGGAACGCCCACCGGGGGCCCGACCGTGGCCCGCGCCCTCCTCTGGTTCGCCTACTTCGCCGCCCCCCTGATCACCGCGTCGGCCCTCATCGAGGCGGTGCTCCGCCTGGTGGATCCGCTGGCGCTGCGAAAGCGACGGCTGGACGGGCACGTGGTCCTGGGTGGAGCCGGCCGACTCTCCACCGTCTACCTGAGGAAGCTGCGGGAGCGGGACCCCGACCGACCCATCGTGGTGGTGGAGCTGGACCCCAACCATCCGGCCCTCCCCGAGCTCCGGGACGCCCACGGGGCGACCGTGGTGGTGGGGGACATCACCCGGGACCGGGTGCTGGACGGCCTCCGGCTGGAGCGAGCCCGGAGGGTCCTCTTTCTCACCGGGAACGACTTCGCCAACCTGGACGCCGCCACCAAGGTGCTGGGCAGGGTTCCCTCGCTGGCGGGGAAGCTGGTGGTCCACGTCTCCAAGCTTGGCTTCATCCGCGAGACCACCGGCTCCCGGGTGGCGCAGGAGGCCGAGATCTTCAACGGCCACGAATTCGCCGCCATGAAGCTCGTGGAAGACCACCTGCTGGCCCGCTTCCGGGACACGCCGGGGAAGGACCTGGTGGTGCTGGTGGGCTTCGGTCGATTCGGCCAGACGGTGCTGCGGCTCCTCCAGGAGCACGCCGCGGGAAGCTTCGGCCGGGTGGTGATCATCGACGAGCGGGCGGGTCGATTGGTGCCCATCTTCGCGGAGTACCCGGGATTCGACGGCCGGTACGAGCGGTCGGTGCTGGAAGGAGACATCCTGGACCCCGACGTCTGGGCGCGCATCGAAGCCATCGTCTCCGCCGACGGTCGGGAGCCGGTCTTCGTGGCAGGCTCCGGGGGGGACGGCACGAACCTGCACGCGGGCCTCATGGCGCGGAAGCGGTATCCCTCCGCCTACGTCCTGGTCCGCAGCTTCCAGGAGTCACCCTTCACCGACGAGGTGGCCCGGGACGCCGGTCTGCACGCCTTCCACCTGGGCGAGCTCATCGCCCGCGGGATGCCCGAGCGCTGGATGTAGAACGAGGCGTCCCCGGGTCGAGGCCCGGGGGAGTCGTCCCTCAGCGTTGGGCCAGGACCGCCGTCACCGTCACCCGTTCGCCGTCGCGCTCCACCACGATCTCCACCTCGTCGCCCGGCTGGTGGTCCCGCAGGGCGTAGGTGTAGGCGTAGATGTCGCCGATGGTACGACCGGCGAACTCCACCACAACGTCGCCGGCCCGAAGCCCCGCCCGGGACGCCGGGCTGTCCTCACGCACCCCGGAGAGGCGGAGTCCGCCCTCGGCCCGGGGGGACATGTCGGGGATGGTGCCCAGATAGGGCCCGTACCCTCGGCTGGCCGTCTGCTCGGCCTCCACACCCGAGTGGGGATCCGCCGCGGCGCCACCTCCGTGGGCCGGCGCCGAGGGTGCGTCCTCCGGGAGCGTCAGGGACTGCGCCGTCGTCGACGCGTCGCCGGCCACCCGC
>CAKZOQ010000517.1 GCA_937136445.1 uncultured Gemmatimonadota bacterium | reverse complement strand
CTCACGCCCGCCTGTGCGAGCCCCGAGCAGCTCGCCGGTGAGCCCGTGACGACGGCATCCGACGTCTATCAGCTCGGTGTCCTCTTGTACGAGCTACTGTGCGGTCGGTCGCCCCACAGCGACGCGACAGGGGACCTCCCGCGAGGGCGGGCCCTCGAGCGGCGGGTGGCGGAGGGAGACCCGTTGCCACCGAGCGCGCGGATCGGGGAAACGGCCGGACTGTCGGGGCCGGCAGCCCGCGAAGCGCCGAAGCCTCGGATCCCGGCGGACCTCGACGCCATCGCCCTCGAGGCCCTCCGAACCCGCCCGACGGATCGCTACGGTTCGGTGGCGGCGCTGCGAGAGGATCTCGAGCGCTACCGGAACGGACTCCCCGTCGAAGCCGTCGCGGGCTCCCGGCGCTACCGGATGGGCAAGTTCCTCCGGCGGCACCGCCGGGCGGCGGCGGCGGCGGCCATCGTCGTCGCGGGCTTCGCGGGCTGGGCGGTGACCGCCACGCTGATGGCCGGAGCGCTGGCCGAGGAGCGCGACCGGGTCCGGGAAGAAGCGGCGCGAACCGCCGCCATCAGGGATTTCCTGGTCTCGATGTTCGAGGCGCCGGACCCCTATGCGGCGACGCCCGTGTCCGCCGATTCGATCACTGCTCGGGAGCTCCTTGACGCGGGAGTGCACAGGCTCGCCACCGAGATGGCCGAGCAGCCCGGCGAACGCGCCGCCCTGGCCCACTCGATCGGACGCACCTACGGGGCGCTCGGCGCCGATGCCCAGGGGCGGGAGCTCCTCGAGGAGGCACTCGACATCCACCTCGCCCGCGAGGGACCCGGGAGTCCAGCGGTGGCGGCGGATCTCCTGGAGCTGGGAAGCCTGCATCGCTCGGCGAATCCCGACAGCGCACGGGTGCTCCTGGAACGGGCCCTCGTCGCTGCGGAATCCGCCTGGGGGGTGGCCGATCCCCGGACGGCGGAGGCGCTCACGACCCTCGGCGAGCACCTTTTCCACACGTCGAGCCCGGATCCGGCTCGATCCGGCCGGCTCCTGGACAGCGCCGTCGCGATCCTCCGCGCCACGCCGTCACCCCCGCCCGAGCAACTCGCCGACGCGCTCACCGTGTCGACCTACGGCAAGACCGACGAGATGGGCCTGGTGATCGACCGGATGACGGAGGCCCTCGAGATCCGTCGCGATCTGTACGGTCCCCAACACCCGGCCGTCGCCGGCAGCCTCAACGACCTCTCGCTTGCCCTGGAGGCCGCGGGCGAACCTGCGCGGGCAGACTCGCTCATGGAGGAGGCCCTCCGCGTGTACCTCGCCACGCTCGGGCCGGAGCACCCGACAACGCTGATCGTGATGAGCAACCTCGCCGGGCATCGGCGCGATCGCGGCGAGTACGGCCGCGCGGAGACGCTGTATCGGGACGTCATCGACCTGCGGGAGACCTACCGACCCGACGACCGGATCGACCTGGCGTACCCCCTGTATGGGTTGGGGGCGACGCTGGTCAGGGCGAACCGTCCGCAGGACGCCCTCGTGCCGCTCCAGCGGACCCACGACATCCTGGCGGCCGAACTGGGATGGGGTCACACCCTCGCGTTCACCACACGGACGACCCTGGCCGAGGCGCTCCGCAGGGTGGGCCGTCTGACGGAAGCCGCCGCGCTCCTCGAAGCAAGCCGCGCCGGGTTCGACAACGCTCCGTGGCTCGATGACGGCGGCCGCCTCCAGACGCTGCGTGAGTTGCGTCTCGTCTACGACGCCCAGGGGCGATCGACCGAACGGGCGGCCGTCGACGCCGAGATCTCCGCGCTCGAAGGCAGCAGCACTTGGGCGACACCACGCTAGAGGGCGTCGCCACCCACCAGGAGGCGCCGGTGGTAGTCGATCTGGCCGAGGTGCCAGCCCGTGTGCCAGGTGAGGTGGGTGAGGAACCCTGCCGTGGAGACCTCCTCGCCATCCAGGGACCCCGGTAGCCCCGCCGGCGCCGGCGCGAGCAACTCTTCGTCGGACAGCCCCCCCAGGACCGAGTCGACGGTATCCCGAGCTGAACGGATCCGGGCCACGATCTCGGCTCGCGGGACGGCCCGGTCGCCGAACTCCCTCTCCCGGTCGCGCGCGTACTCCGTGCCGCCCAGCACGGCGCCCAGGTAGTGCTCGAGATTGCCTGCCAGGTGCAGCGCCAGCGTGCCCGGGGCATTCCGGACGCTCCCCTCCACCCGCCAGAGGTCGGCTTCGTCCGGATAGTCCTCCACCAGTCGGACCAGTCGGTCCAGCTCCCGGACGAAGACGCGGGCGAAGGCGGGCCCCAGGGTGCGGGAGCTCATCGGCGCGACCCGGACGGAGCCGTGCGCCAGGCATCACGGAAGCCGAGCGCCTCCGCCCCCGCCCCGCCGGTCGGGGACGCCGCCAGCTCCGGATCCTCGGCCAGTTCCACCGTCGCCTCCAGATCCCGACCTCGGCTGTGGAACCGAAGTGTCACGACGTCGCCCGGCACCCGCTCCTCGAGCAGCCGGTCCACCTCCTCCGGCATCCGCACCAGGGTCCCGTCTACCGAGAGGAGAAGGTCGCCTCGATCCAGCCCGGCCCGGTAGAGCGGTGTGCCCTGGAGCGTCGCGCTCCGCACCCGGACCCCCTCCCCTTCGGCCTCGAGGGACGCGCGCCCCAACGTGGCCCGCCCCGGTCGGGCCAGGCCCAGCTCGATCCCCGCCGCAGCCAAGAGCGCTCGGTAGTCGGGAACGTCGGATCCCTGCACGAACCGTTGGAAGAACTCGCGAGCGAAGGTAGCATCGCCGGTGACCCGGGCCAGCGCATCCTCGATGTCGTCCACGGTGTAGGGGACCTCTGGCTCTCCGTGGCTCCGCCACATCTCCCGCATGAGGTGGTCCAGGGTGAGCCCTGAGAAGCGCGTTCGTAGCACGAGATCGAGCCCCAACGCTACGCCCGCTCCCCACGTGTAGTAGGAGAGGAAAGTGTTGGCGCGGTTGGTGGGGTCCACGGAGGTGGCGGCGTCTACGAACGGTGCCTGGAAGCTCATCTCCACCGGCGAGAACCAGGCGCGTCCAGGGGCGTTGACCACGGCGTTCACCGTGCCACCCATCCGCCGGGCGAAGTCATCGTCGTCGATGAGCCCGGCGCGCCAGAGGGCGAGGTCGTCGTAGTAGCTGGTGAAGCCCTCTCCGAACCAGAGGGCACCGCTCACGTTGGCCTCTTCCCAGTCGAAGGGCTCCAGGGCCGCCGGCCGGATCCGTTCGATGCTCCAGGCGTGAAAGAACTCATGGGCCACGGTACCCAGCAGGCCCATCCTGTCGTGGGCCAGCGACCCCGTGCTCGTGAGGATGGTGGAGTTGCGGTGCTCCATCCCGTCGCCGCTGACCCAGGGCAGGTAGCAGGCCAGGAAGGTGTAGGTCCCGAAGTCGAACTCCGGCAGTTCACCGTAGACCTCCGACTCCGCCTGGACGATGGCCCGAGCGGCGTCGGCGTACCGGCGAGCCTCCTCCTCGGTGCCTTCGTGGTGAAGGGCGATGCGGACCGTCTGGGGTCCGTCGGTGCCGGGGACCTCCCAGGACGTCTCCCAGAAATCGGAGACCTCCGTGGGGCTGTCCAGGAAGTAGGTCAGGTCCGGGGAGAGGAAGCGGAAGGGGTCGTCGGTGGGCTCGAGCTGCGTGGCC
>CAKZOQ010000516.1 GCA_937136445.1 uncultured Gemmatimonadota bacterium | reverse complement strand
TCCCGCTGGAGCAGGCTGAACAGCGCCTCCCGAATCCCCCTCATCCACCGCATCCCTTCCTCCCTGGGCCTCTCGGGCCCGGTTTACGCCGTTCCCGGAACCGCCCACTCGAGGATCTGGTTCACGGCCTCCGAGGAGCGACGCCACGTGGCCCTCTCCTCCGCCAGGGCCGTGCGCCCCGGAGCCGTGATCTCGTAGTAGCGCGCCCGCCGGTTCGCCTCGGTACGTTGCCACTCCGCCGTGACGAACCCCTTCCGCTTGAGCCGCTGCAGGGCGGGGTAGAGCGAGCCCTGGTTCGCTTCGAAGACGTCGCCCGAGAGCTGCTGGATGCGCTCACTCACCCCCCACCCGTGGAGGCTCTCCTGGGAGAGGACCTTCAGGATGAGCATGTCCAGCGTCCCTGGAAGCAGCTCCGACTTGGCCATCGACTCCTCGGTGTTGTAGGTAATCGACACCACTCTAGCAGCGACTTGTGTCGATTGTCAACACAAGGCGGTCTTGGCGGTAGAAACGCCTCTCTCGAACACCTCACTTACATCGCTATTGACCCGACGTGGGGCGAGGTGGTATCCTGACTTACGTCGTAGGTGACGGTGGAGATGACGGTGACACAGGGAGGGGTGGATGGGACGGGATCGATTCGGGGAGTTCGAGCATCGTGTGCTGCTGGCGGTCCTCCGCCTGGGGGGAGAGGCCTACAGTGTGCCCCTCGTCCTCGAGCTGGAGGAGCGCACGGGACGCGAGGTGGCCCAGTCTTCCGTCTTCATCGCGCTCCAGCGTCTGGAGAAGAAGGGTCTCCTCACCTCCCGACTCGACGACCACGCCAAACCCGAAACGGGTCGGGTGCGCCGGTACTTCGCCCTCACCGAGAAGGCCATGGAGGGGCTGCGCGCGTACCGCCGGGACCTGGTGCGCCTCTGGGACGGCGTCGCCCCTCTTCTGGACGAGGGCTGACCCGTGGAGCGTCCCGGCCCCCTCTTCCGCGCCCTCCTGCGCCTCCGCCTGGACCCCGCCTCCGCCCGACAGCTCCTCTCCGAGCTCGCCGAGCTCCACGAGGTCCGCACGGAGCGGGACGGCCTCGAGGCTGCCGACCGGTGGCTGCGCCGCGAGAAACGCCGCATCGCCTGGGGCCTGACGACGGGTCGGCTGAACGCGGGAGCCCCGGACCGACTCCGGGTTCCAACGAACGTCGCTCGGCCACTCCATGCCTCCGGACTCGACGGCCTTCGGGACGCCCTCACGACGCTGGTCCGTTCCGCCCGGAGCCTCACCCGCACCCCGATCCTGGCCAGCGCGGTGGCCCTCACGGTGGGCCTGGGGATCGGCGGGACGACCTTGGTCTGGGCCACCGTACACGCCGTGCTCGTGGCCCCGCTGCCGTACCCGGATGCCGATCGAGTCGTCCTCCTCCGGACCATCCGGGGCTCCGACCGATGGGGCACCTCCATGGCCGACGTCGAGGCCGTGGTACAGGACCGGCCGGCGGCCTTCGACGCGGTGGCGGCCTACCACCGTGGCACACCGTCGGTGCTCCTCGGCGACCGTCCCGAGCTTCTCGACGCCACGTGGGTCACCGCCGGCTTCTTCCCGCTCCTGGGCATCGAGCCCCTGCTCGGTCGCGGCTTCACCGTCCAGGAGAGCCGGGACGGCGGGTCTCCGGTGGTCCTTCTCTCCGCCGGACTCTGGGAGCGGGCCTTCGACCGGTCCCCGGAGGTGTTGGGCCTCACCCTTTCCATCGGAGGGACGCCCCACACGGTGGTGGGTGTGCTCCCCCGGGAGTTGGGCCCCCTCACCAACGCCGACCTCTACCCGGCCCTCCAGGTGGTCACCCCACCCCGGAAGGGTCCGTTCTTCTACCCCATGCTCGCCCGCCTCGCCCCGGGTGCCGACGCAGCGGTGGCCCGGAGCCAGCTCGCCGACCTGTCCGCCCGCATGTTCCCGAGGTGGCAGTCCTCCTTCCCCACCGACGATGCGGTGCTGGGCTTCGACGCTCTCAAGCCGGCCGTGGTGGGGGACGCCTCCCGGATGCTTCCCCTCATTCTCGGCGCGGCCGCCTTCCTCCTTCTGGTGGCGGCGGCCAACGCCGCCGGCCTTCTCGTGGCACGGGCCGCGGCACGTCGACGGGAGCTGGCGGTGCGGGTGGCGGTGGGGGCGTCCCGGGCGCGGATCCTGGGGCTCGTCTTCGCGGAAGCCGCGGTCCTGGCCCTGGCCAGCGGGGCCCTCGGGCTGGTGCTCGCCGGCGGCGGCATGGAGCTTCTCCATCGCTTCGGTTCCAGCCGGCTGCCCCGGGTGGATGAGGTCGGCTTCACCGGTCCGGTGGCGGCGGTGTTCCTGGCGCTGGTCGTGGGAAGCTGTCTCCTCCTCGGAGGGATTGCCGCCGCATCCGTCCTGGGATTCGGTCGGGGGCGATCCGCCGGGCCCTCGGGTGTTGCGACACCGCCTCCTCGACGTAGATGTGCGA
>CAKZOQ010000515.1 GCA_937136445.1 uncultured Gemmatimonadota bacterium | reverse complement strand
ACCGACGGACCAGGAGCCCGACACGACCCTCAGCTACGGCACAGACATCGCTGTGCGGAGGCACCGATGAGGCGTATGGTAGGCGTCTTGTCCGTCCTCCTATCCCTGTCCGGCGCTCTGGGCGCTGTTTCAGCCCAGCAGGACCCCACGCCGGGCGGACAGGGGAACGGATTCGTACTCGAACAGAACTATCCCAATCCGTTCAACCCGGAGACGAGGATCCCCTTCGTTCTGGAGGAAGATCTCTTCGCCGACGGGCGTCCTGTCGTTGTGTCCCTGCGGATCTACAACCTGCTCCAGCAGCCGGTGGCGTTCCCGGTCGCCCTCGGGCACCCCTCGGGAGAGGGGGTGCGGGTGGAGCAGCTCGAGTACCTCCAGCCCGGGCGCCACGAGGCATTCTGGGACGGCACCGACCAGTCGGGCCGCCAGGTGGCTTCGGGGATCTACTTCATGCAGATCAGCGTCAACGGGATGAGCAAGACCCGGAAGATGTACGTGCTGAAGTAGCCTGGGCCCGCCCCGCCAGGTCCCGCGCCCGGAGCAGCTCGCCCCGGACGGCGCTACGAGAAGTAGAGAAACCGCCCGCAGTGCTCGCAGGTAGTCAGCGTAGCATTCGGGTCCGTCTCTCCGGCGGTGGCCGTCGGGACCGCAGTAAAGCACCCGTAGCAGGTGCCGTGGATGACCGGAACGACGACCCGGTCCACGCCACCGACCACCCGGTCGTAGCGCTGCCGGACCTCGTCCGTCAGGCGGTCTTCCAGGTCCCCCACCTTGTCCCGGAGGGCGTCGGACGCCTCGGCGGGATCGATGCCGAACTCCTCTTGCTCGAAGGCGGCGAGTCCCGAAGCGGATTCCAGCTCCCGGAGCTTGGCCTGCAGATCCTGGATCTCCAGGAGCACGGTGAGGTCGGAGTTCATTCCTTCGCCACTCATGAGGCCTTCTCGTCGAGGAGGGCCAGGAAGTCCTCGGGGGATTCGAGCTCGAGAAGGGCGCCGGGCACCGCCTCGTCCTTCGCGAACTGGGCGATCTTGCCCAGAACCGGGAGATACTGGTTCGAGACCTCCAGCGGGGGCGCGACGATGAGAAAGAAGTTGCGGACCGGATCACCGTCGATGGCCTTGAAGTCCACGCCTCCGGGCTTGCGACCGTAGGCGAGGCGCAGCCGGTTGACCACCAGGGATCGGCAGTGGGGGATGGCGATGCCCTTGCCGATGCCGGTGGAGCCGAGGTTCTCCCGGCGCTTCAGGGTCTTGAAGAGGATGGCCTCCGACTTCTCGTCCAGGTCGAGGACGGAGACCAGCTCCTTCAGCAGATCGTCCTTGGACTCGGATTCGAGGTCGAGCTTCACGACGTCTGCCGTAAAGAGCTCTCGTAGCCGCATGGGGAATATCTCCGGATGGGACGGGCGGGTCTGGATGGGAGTTCGCGTGTCAGCCTCAAATGGTATCAGCGACGCGCCGCGAGCCCAAGGCGCACCCGACGCGCACCCGTGCACGGGTTCACCGCACCGGCGTGGCGGAATACCTTCGGACATGCGCCCCGACATCTTCACGCTCCTCGCCTCGGACCGAACACCGCTCTATCTGGCTCCCCAGGCCGGTGTGAGCGAGTCGCCCTTCCGCCGCCTCTGCCGCCGCTTCGGGGCCGACGTGGTGGAGAGCGAGTTCGTCAGCGCGGCCGGGATCGTCCGGGGCAACCAGCGCACCCGGGACTACCTCCGGTTCGACGAAGCCGAACGACCCATCGGCATCCAGATCTTCGGGTCGGACCCGGCCCAGATGGCCGACGCCGCAGCCCTGGTGGAGGACGTCTACCAGCCAGACTTCGTCGACATCAACTTCGGGTGCCCGGTGAAGAAGGTGGTCAAGCGGAACGGCGGCTCTGGATGCCTGCGGGACCTGGCTCTGGTGCAGGACATCATTCGGGCCGTGGACGACGCCACGGAGATCCCCACGACGGTGAAGATCCGGAGCGGGTTCGACGAGACGACCCGGGATCCGGTGGGCATCGGACTGCGGTGCCAGGAGGCCGGCGCCCGAACCCTCTGCATTCACCCCCGCACCCGGGCCGACATGTACAGCGGGGAGGCCCGATGGTCCGAGATCCGGGCGGTCGTGCAGGCGCTGGAGATCCCCGTCATCGGCAACGGGGATGTCCGCTCTGGCGAAGATGCCCGGCAGATGCGGGACGAGACCGGCTGCGCCGGGGTCATGATCGCCCGCGGGAGCCACGGCGGCCCCTGGGTCTTCACGCAGGCCCGCGCTGCCCTGGATGGGGAGGAGATCCCGCCGGATCCGGACGTCCGGACCCGGTTCGAGATCTGCCTGGAGCACGCCCGCAACTCGCTGGCCTTCAGCAACGACGCCCACCGGGCCCTTCTGGAGTTCCGGAAGCACCTTGGATGGTACACCAAGGGCCTCCCGGACAGCCGCGCCCTGCGTACCGAGCTCTTCCAGTGCGAGTCGCTGGGGGAGGTCGAGAAGTTGCTCGAGGGATACCTGGAGGAGCAGGCGGCGCTCCAGCCCGCCTGAGGTTGAAGCGACCCGTACGGTCTCGTCCCATCCAGGAGGCCTCGAGACCCACCAGGGCATGGACCCCCCACCCCTCCACCGTGTATCTTCGATGTGAGGGAGAGACACTGTTTTTTGACAAATCTCCCCGCACCACCGGGGGCGTCACGGCTTCGACGTGTTTGGTGAATGCGAGGGTGCGTGCCGAGGTCCCGGACCTCGTAAAACCCTGGGAAACTTTATAGCTGCCAACAACAACATGGCGCTGGCCGCGTAAGTAACCCTTACCGGTCCGCTTCCTGATCGGCCTGCTCGAGGCGGGTCTTGAAGCGTCGATAAGTCGAGCTGGTCCGCCGTTCACGCCTTCGGGGCGGTGGGTGAGATTTCAGAAGGCTGGTCCTGACCGCGGTCGATCACGAACCGCCCGGGACGAGACTCAATCGTGACCTACGCACGTAGAACCCTTGCTGGACTCATTCGCGGACGCGGGTTCGACTCCCGCCGCCTCCACTACATGAAAGCCCCCAGGACCTTCCCGGTTCTGGGGGCTTTCTTCGTACGACACCTTTCCGTTTCGAGTGGAGGCGGCGGGAGGCGAACCCGCGCGGATCGCTCAGCGAGACGCACGGCGGGGGTGACCTGAGACGGTCCTGGCGGCCACCCCGCCTTCGGGCCCTGTCGCCCCTCGCGGCACTGGTTCGTGCACGCATGCCACCGAAGGGACTGAGCACCGGCCAGAGGCCCGCACGCAGGTCACTCCCGTCCCCCCCCCACGGTCGGCTGGGAGGTCGCGCCCCCACGGGAGTGTCCCGCTCCGGCCGAAGAGCGTAGCTTCGCGACGAAGCCCCTTCGCAGCAGAAACGGGAGTGCGCGATCAACGGAGATACCCCAGGATCTGCCCCGTCCTCCGGCCCGGAACGGGACGAACCCATGCACGATCGAGAGGGCGGACAGATGGATTGGCACGGGCTTCCCTCCGAGGACGTCCTGCGGCGCCTCGAGTCCTCGACCGAGGGCCTCCGGTCCAGCGAAGCTCAGCGGCGTCTCGAGGCACACGGGCCCAACGAACTCGTGGTCCATGAACCCACCTCTGCCGGGCGGATCCTCCTGGACCAGCTCCGCAGCCTGGTGGTGGGTCTCCTTGCCGCGGTCGCCCTCCTCGCGCTGGCCGTCGGTGACCCCCTGGAGGCCGGTGCCATCGGGATCGTCCTCCTGTTGAACGTACTCATCGGCTTCGTCACCGAATGGCGCGCCCGCAGGGCCATGGAGGGGCTCTCGCGGCTCCAGGTCCGGGCGGCCATCGCCCTGCGGGACGGCGTGGAACTCGACCTCGACGCCCGGACCCTCGTTCGCGGGGACGTGATCGTGCTCCGAGAAGGCGAGTCGGTCCCCGCCGACGCCCGTCTCCTCACCTGCACCGAGCTCCAGCTCAACGAGGCATCCCTCACCGGCGAGTCGATGCCCGTGCGCAAGAGCGTGGACCCGGTCCTCGGACCGCAGGTGTCGACGGCGGACCGGACCAGCATGGTCTACAAGGGCACGTTGGTCGTGGGTGGAACCGGCCATGCGGTGGTCACCGAGACCGGGGCCGGGACCGAGATCGGTCGGGTCAGTGAGCTGGTCCAGGGGATCCAGGATCAGCCCGCCCCCATCGAAGAGCGTCTGGCCGTCCTCGGCGCCCGCCTCATCTGGACGACGCTCGCCGTGGTGGCGGTGGTGGCCGCCCTGGGCATCCTCCGAGGCGGTCCGCTGTGGCGCACCCTGGAGACGGCCATCGCGCTGGGGGTGGCGGCGGTTCCGGAGGGCCTCCCGGTGGTGGCTACCATCACCCTCGCCGCCGGCATGCGTCGCATGGCCCGCCGGAACGCGCTGGTCCGGCGGCTCCCCGCCGTGGAGGCGTTGGGCTCGGCGGCGGTGGGGTGCTCCGACAAGACCGGAACACTCACGACCGGGAAGATGAGCCTGACCCGCATCGAGCTGCCCTGGACCTCGGTCGAGGTGGAGGGCACGGGACTGGAGCCCGTGGGTGGGCTTCGCGTCGAAGCTGCTCCGGTCCAGGGCCGGGACCAGGAGGGTGTCGAGGTGGCGCTCCGCACGGGGGTCCTCGCCAGTCGGGCCACCCTCCGGGAGGAGGACGGTGGTTGGAGCGGGACCGGGGATCCCATGGACGTGGCTCTGCTGGTGGCGGCCCGCAAGGCCGGACTGGACCCCGCCGCCCTCGGCCGGGCGTTCCCGGTGGCCGCCGAGCTCCCCTTTTCGAGCCACCGTCGTCTTCTGGCCAGCTTCCATGACCGCCAGGGGAGACGGGACGTCTACGTGAAGGGGGCCCCGGGTCGGCTGCTGGAGCTGAGCGACGAGGTACTGGATCGGGACGGACCGCGATCGCTGCGGGACGAGGATCGTCAAACCCTGAAGGAACGGAACCGGGAGCTGGCCTCCCGCGGCTTGCGCGTCCTGGCGGTCGCCTACCGGAGCCTCCCTTCCGATGCACCTGCCACCGAGGCATCCCTCCAGGGTCTCGTCTTCGTCGGCCTGGTGGGCGTCACCGATCCGCCGGCGCCCGGCGTGAAGGAGACGGTCGCCCGGTTTCGCGCGGCCGGCGTCCGCACCGTGATGATCACCGGGGATCAGGCGGCGACGGCACGTGCCATCGCAGACAGCCTGGGCATCCTCGAGGCGGGGGATCAGGTCCTGACGGGAGCCGACCTCCGCACACTCGACGATGCCGCGCTCGATGGGGCGCTGGGCCGAACGGCGGTCTTCTGTCGGGTGACCCCGGAACAGAAGGTCCGGGTGGTCGAGGCTCTCCAGGCTCGCGGAGAGCTGGTGGCCATGCTCGGCGACGGCGTGAACGATGCTCCCGCCCTCAAACAGGCGGACATCGGGGTGGCCATGGGCGGGCGCGGGACGGAGGTCGCGTCCGAGACCGCCGATCTGGTCCTCCAGGACGATCGCTTCGAAACCGTGGGCGTGGCGATCGAGGAGGGACGGGTGATCTTCGACAACATCCGGAAGTCCATCTTCTACCTCTTCTCCTGCAACGTCTCGGAGGTCGGCGTCCTCTTCATCGCCGCGGCGGCGGGTCTGCCACTTCCCCTGGCTCCCCTTCAGCTCCTCTGGCTCAACTTCGTCACCGACGTCTTCCCCGCCCTCGCCCTGGCGGCCGAGCCTGCGGAACCCGACATCATGCGCCGGCCGCCCCGGGACCCGGATTCCGCCATCCTCTCCCGCGACTTCATGGTCCTGGTGACGGGCCATGCGCTGCTCCTGACCGGAGCGACTCTGGTGCTCTTCATCTGGGGGTTGAGGGAGGCGGACAGCGGGGTGCAGAAGGCGGGAACCCTGGCCTTCATGGCTCTGGCGCTGGGGCAGCTCCTCCACGTCTTCAACGCCCGCTTCCTCGGGCCCATCCGGTCGGCGCGCCAGCTTCTGAGCAACCCGTGGATCGGCGCCTCCCTGGTCCTCACGCTGGGTCTACAACTCGTGGCCGTCTATCACCCCGGCCTCCAGATGGTGCTGGAAACGGTGCCCCTGACCTCGGAGGACTGGCTCGCCGTAGGGGCGGCGGCGATCCTGCCCCTGATTCTCGGCCAGGGGTGGAAGCTGGCCCGGAAGGAAGGGTAGGGACCCCCAGAGGATCCCAGGGTCCCGATGGATGGGCGTCGGGGGAACGCTATTCGCGGACCGCGGTCTGTCCCGCAGACGACGCACCGTCCGACGGCGGCACGAACCACTCCAGCGGATTGCGGAGGAACCGTCGCACCAGGTGCCTGGCGATCCGTCCTCCACCCCCGAGGCCGAGCCCCCGGGACTCCAGCGCAACCATGAGGCTGAGCCCGAAGCTCACCACGAAGTTGATGAGGCCGATGACCAAGACGCTTGCCGCCGCGGCCACCAGGAGGTCGGTGGGCACGCCGCCTTGCAGGATCTCCAGCGAGGTCCCGGTCTCCGCCGAGGCGAAGGCAATGTGACGGATGTCCAAGGGCAGCCCGAAGATCTCCCCCAGCGTCCCCATGGAGCCGAGCCCGAAGCCGAGGAAGACGTTGCCGGCCAGCGCCCCCAGCTTGGCGTCCAGCACCCGGCTGACCTTGGATGCGCCGCGGGTGCCCACCAGACGCAGGAGCCCCTGGTGCCCGGCGATGCGCGCCGGGACGCGCCGGTGACGGAGCCAGTTGTCCACCCACCCGGAAAGGAGCCCCGCGGCGAAGAGCAGCACGCCGGCGACGCCGGCGTAGAAGAGGGTGCCGCTCTGCAGGGGATGGAGGGCCGCCAGCATGTCCTGGGCCTTCTCCGGGGCGGCCAGGAGCCCGCCCGAGGCGCGAAAGAAGAGCTCCGAGAGGAGGTAGGCCACCGGCAGCGCCACCACCACGTTCCCCACGAAGGAGATGAACTGGCTCCTCCAGACCCGCACGATGAGGTCCTCCAGGCGGGACAGGTCCATCCCATCCTCACCGAGGGAGCGCGCCAACGTATTGGCCGTCATTGCCGGCTGCTTGGTGGCGAGGGTGGCCCCGGTGAGGTAGATGAGCACGAAGCAGAGGGCATAGTTGGTGCCGTACAGGAATGCCTGGGCCGCCAGGGAGACGTCCCACTGGGACATGATGACCTTCGCCAGGGAGAAGAGGGCTACCAGGAGCCCACCGGCCATGCTGGATCCGAGAAACCGCAGATAGTCGCTGCGACCGGATGTGATGTACTTGCTCCCCTTCCGAGCCGCGGCCTCCACCACCTCGAGGGCCAGGAGGTCCGCCGAAGCCCGAAGATGCGGGATGACGTGATCCCGGGTCTTCGCCGCTTCCACCAGATCCTGGAGCAGACGCACGGTACACCCCTGGAAGTCCCGGTCCGTCGGCTCCGTCATGTGGAGGAGGAGGTTCAGTCGCTCCAGGACCTCCAGAAGCTCCGACGTCAGACCGGTCAGCCAGAGGCTCGTCCCGTGCTCCCGCTTCTCCTCCCGGAGTCGCTCCACCTCCTGGCGGCAATCCGCGACGGCACCCAGCGCCGCGTCCAGGAGTGGGTCCTCGTCGCCCTCGATCTCGTTCTCGTGGCTCTCCAGGTACCGGACGACCCGCTCGCCGAGGAGGAGGAAGGGGGATTCCGGATCCTCGAGATGGGGGAGCCGCTGGAGGATGGCAGGCTTCAGCCCCATGCTCGCCGCGTGGTGGCCCAGCACCCGGATGGCCAGCGCCAGCTCGGGATCCACGCCCTGCACGGTTTCCGCCGTGATGCCCAGGGCGTCCAGGAGCGACCGCCAGTCCGTCTCCGGCACCTGCCGGAGCCACACGTGGTCGTGGCCGTCGTCGAAGACGATGCGGAGGACGTCCTCCAGCTCGCGAGGATCTGTGACCGGGGGCAGGATCCGTCGGCCCAGCCGCCCGAACAGCTCCGGGACGAAGCCCTCGCCCCCGGGCACCCCGGAGGAAGTCAGCGCCGGGAAGCAATGCACCTCCCCCGTCACACGCCTCAGGATCGATCCCAGCGTCTCCCCGGCCTCCGGGTCCGCCTCCAGGTGGGCCGCCAGAGCTCGAACCCGGGCGCCAGGGTCTTCGCCACGCTCCGGCCGCAGCCCGGAGACCATCTGCTCCAGGGCCCGGAGCAGATTGCCTTCCTGGGCCACGGATCGGGCTCGTCCGACCCGGGGACCCCAGTGGTGGGGTTGGGTGAAACGCGTCATGGCGAGCGTGTGGGGGGCAAGAGACGTCGGGGATGGAGTTGGAGGAGGAGGCCCTACCCGGCTGGGGTAGTGGGGTTGCGAGAGAGCCCTGGTCCGGGATGTAGCACGTGCCTTGCTCCCGGCACGAAGGGGACGGATGTTCGATGCGTCCCTGCCTCGTCTCCGGGCCCTCGGCCCGCTCGCCGGTCTCGTCCATGCTGCGACCTACCGCTCCCCTTCTCGTCCTCTGCCTGGGTGTCCTCCTTACGGTCCCCGTCACCCTTTCGGCTCAGGCCAGCCCCCTGGTGCCCCTCGGGGACCCGGGATACGAGGACCTGGATGCCCTTCTCGCCCGGGGGATGGGGGGAGAGATCATCCTCACGCAGCGGCCCTACTCGCGCATGGCCTTCGCTCGGGTGGCACGCCACGCCCGGCACACCCTGGAGGGAGGGTCCTCCTCGGACGCTCCCACGCCGGGCATCCGACTGGTGGAAGCCCTGGAGCGTCTGGAAGTCCGGTTCGATCGGGAGCTCGACCTCCTCTGCGGCGAGGGATCCTGCCCCGAGCCGGAGCCCTATGCGCAGCTCCGTTCCGTCGCCACGGACCTGACCCTGGCCGACAGCCCGGACCGGGCCGTGCCCACGGGCTACAGCGGGCGGGGCTCGCTCATCGACGCCGCGGTGAACCCCCTCCTCCAGAGGAACGGAGGCCGGAGCCTCGGGGACGGGTGGACCCTTGGGGCCGAAGCCCAGGTGGACCTGGGCATGGGTCGCTACGTTTCCGGGCAGGTGCGCCCCCGAGCCGGCATCCTGGAAGGACCCGACGGGGACACGGACGATCAGGTCACCCTCCTCGCCGGCTATCTTCGGTCCGTGGTGGGCAAGGTCGCCCTGGAGCTGGGGCGCAATCAGGTGACCCACGGCTTCTCCCAGGAACTGGGACCGGCCCTGTCCAGCAACGTCCGCGGGCTCACCATGGTCCGGCTCTACAACGAGCGGCCCGGGCGCCTCCCGTGGATCCTGAGCGGCCTGGGTCCGGTGGCCTTCGGCGCCACCGTGGTTGGGATGGGGGAGAACCGGGATACGCCCGGGAGCGTCGCCAGCCTCCTCGAGGCCTCCATCCGACCCCACCCCAACCTGGAACTCGGCGCCCTCTTCATGAGCCACCAGGGCGGGGAGGGAGCGCCGGAAGCCCGGTGGTGGGAGCGGTTCCGCGACGCCATTCCTTTCCTGCTTGCTCGGCGAGGGCTCGCCATCGACTCCCCGGAGCCGCCCATCTCCGACAAGGTCTTCGGGCTCGAAGCCCACCTCCGCATCCCCGACGAAGGACTGGAGTTCTACGCCGAGCTCGCCAGCACCGACGACCACAACCTCTTCGAGGCCCCCAAGCAGGCCTTCTGGCACGAGGCCGTCTGGACCTGGGGCACCCGCATCACCGGCGTGGGAGTCGAGGAGCGGTTCGACCTCTGGGCGGAGGCGACCCACTCCGGGGTGCGCCCCTACACGCACCACCAGTTCACCAGTGGGCTCACCGTCGATGGTCGGATCCTCGGAAGCCCGCTGGGTCCTCTGGCCAACAGCCTGCGGGGTGGGGTGGATTGGACCGGGGCGAACCACCGCATCTCCTGGCAGGTGGCCCGCGAGCAGTACGAGCCGGACCGGTGGGCCAACGTCGGCTTCGACGGCTCCAGCTCCACCTGGAACTGGGAGCGGGTGGAGGACAACCCGGACGAGATGCGGCTGCGCACCACCGTCACCTGGAGTCGGGCGCCCACCCTCACCGGACTCCGGACCGAGCTTCGTCTCGGCGTGGAGCGGGTCACGCGGTTCGACTTCGGGGAGGCCGATCGAACGAACGCCCTCGCCCAGCTCAGGCTGGAGTATCGCTGGTAGTGCGACCCGCAACCCGGGGAGCCCCCCGCGCCACCACGGCCACCGCCATCAGAAAGAGCAGCCCCGCGCCCAGCGCAGCGGCGAGTTGTCGGGCCCGGGATGGGGGCGGATTCCGCTCCACCACCCCCGACACCGCTCGTTCCGTCACCACCAGGCGGTAGCTCACCACCGTGGTGTCCGCCCAGATCGCGACGTCCGAGGCCTGGGCCCCCCGCAGGACCGCCTCCTGGCCGTCGACCCACGCGCGGGGAAGGAGGTAGGCTGCGGGCCCCGCCTCCTCGGCGCGGTCCCGCACCTCCGGCCGCCGGTCGATGACGGTGAGGGGAACCCAGTGTGGAGGCTCCCCGAGATGGAGGCTCAGGCGGTAGGTGTCCCAGTAGTCCGCCCACACCGCCGCCGGCCGATGGGGTGCCAGCGCCGCCTGGACCGTCGCCGCCTCCGCCCGGGCCACGGCGCCATCGTCCCCGCGAGGGGGCCAGTCACCCTCGGACGCCACCAGGCTCCAGGCGGCGGGCAGGAGGAGGCCCAGGAGCGCGAGGCGGCGGACCGGGGGCCACCGGCCCAGGCCCCAGGCGATCCAGATCGTGAGAGGGGGCCAGAGGGGCACGAGGTAACGCACGGTCCAGGGATCCCCGCCTCCGCCGGTGAAGGCGTACAATCCCACGGTCCCCATCACCACCAGCGCGAGCGCCTGGCGGATGCATTTCTCCTCCGGGGTCCCGACCAGCCCCAGCCAGGCCCTCCACCTGCGGATCAGGGTCCCGCCCACCGTCGCCAGCGTCCCCAGACCCACCACCAACAGAAGCCACCCCACCCACCCGGTCGGGAGGACGGAGGCCGGCGCCCGGTAGATGGGAACCGGGCCCGGCGAGTTCAGGAGCCCGAAGAGCTGGGGCAGGGTGACGGTGACCAGTCGGGGGAGGTTCCAGAGCCAGTCGAACGGGTCGTTGGGACCGGAGAGGTGGTAGGCGGGTGTCCGGGCTGCCAGGACGGTATCCAGGAGGACCACCGGAAGGGCGCCCCAGGTCCAGGGACGGAGCCCCCCGCGACGCGCCGCCACCCAGGCCACGGCCGCCACCCAGGGGAGCATGAGGTGGTCGCCGAAGTAGGCGAGGCCGCTGAGCAGCCCCAGCGTCCACCACCCGAGACGACTCCGAGCCCCCATCGAGGCCACCAGAGCCACGGCCACCAGCGCGCCGGTGGCGAGACGGGCGCCGTACAGCGATACGTGATGGTGCGCCACCGGTGCCGACGGTAGGGCCCAGAGGGCGACCACGATCCAGGCCGGGGCGCCCACCCTCGTCGCCAGGCGCACGGTGCAGGCCGCCACGACCAGGGTGAGTCCCAGGGCGACGAGCCCGGCAACCCCGGGCGTGGCCCAGCCCAGGAGCGCCAGCGGCGCCATCAGCAGCGGCTCCAGGGCTCCCATGTAGTTCTGGGCCCAGAAGTAGGGGACGAACTCCCCCTCGGCGAATTGGCGGGCCATGAGGAGGACGGTCGCCCGATCGGTATCCAGGGCATCGGCGCCGGCGATGAACCAGAGGTGGACCCCC
>CAKZOQ010000514.1 GCA_937136445.1 uncultured Gemmatimonadota bacterium | reverse complement strand
TCCTGGTGCTGCAGGAAGAGGTAGAGGCCATAGAGAAGGAGGGGCACCATGGCCGGCACCCGGGTGAGCCGACCGGTGAGCTCCGCTCCCTCCACCGGGGCGTAGATGACGGCGAAGGAGAAGGTCAGCAGGAGGACCGCCACCGAGGTCAGGTAGAACTGGGCGTCCCGGTAGACCAGGGCCCGGTCCGCGCGCAGTCCCCCGTCCCCCGCCCAGGCCGAGAGCCCGGGGATGATGAGGATGTTGAAGATGGCCGACCCCACGATGGCCGACATCCCCAGCTCGAAGTCCCCGTGCAGCGCCGCCGAGAAGACCACGGTGGTGAGCTCGGGAAGGCTCGAGGCCACCGCCACCACCAGCGTCCCCTGCACCACCTCCGGCAGACCGTAGGCGCGGGAAAGGACCTCGGCGCCACGTTCCAGCCGCAGGCTGCCCCACCAGCAGAGGGCGGTGGCCCCGACCAGAACGAGGGCGTAGGGGAGGAGGGTGGAGAGCACGGACGGCCGGGCGGAAGGAAGGGAGGCGCCCTACGTACTCCCCTGCCCCCGAGCCGTTCTCGACCTGCTCAGTCCGCCCGGAGCGCCTCCACCGGATCCACCCGGGTCGCTCTTCGGGCGGGGACCCAGCAGGCGAGGAGGGCGACGGCGCCCATGATCGTCGGCCCCACCAGGAAGCTCAGGGGGTCGCGCGTGTCGACGCCGAAGAGGATGGAATCCAGGACCCCGGTGAGGCCCCAGGCTCCCAGCAGCCCCAGCGCGAGCCCGATGGCCGCCACCCGGAGGCCGTCCAGCATCACCAGGCGGAGCACGGAGGAGGCGGGGGCACCCATGGCGACCCGGATGCCCATCTCCCGGGAGCGTCGGGACACCGAGTACGACATGACACCGTAGGTGCCCACCGCCGCCAGGAGGAGGGCCAGTCCGGCGAAACCCGCCATCAGCGCCGTAAGGAAGCGGTCCCGAGCCATGGCCTCGCCCACCACGCCGTCCATGGACTGAAGCCGCGCCACCGGCAGCCCGGGATCGAGTTCGGCCATCACCCGGCGCGCCGAGGCCGCCAGCGCGTCCGGCTCGCCTCGGGTGCGTATCACCACGCCCCACTGCTGCTGGGGCGCCTGGAGGTGGTGGAAGTAGATCTCCGTCCCGGGGTCCTCGTGGAGGCCGGCCTGCCGGACGTTCTCCAGCACCCCGACGATCTCGTACCAGGGCTCCTCGTCCCCGCAACAGGCCCGCACCCGACGGCCCACGGCGCTCTGGCCGGGGAAGAAGGCCTGGGCGAAGGCTCGGTTCACCAGGACCACCGGGCGACCGGAGGCGTCGTCGGCGGCCTGGAAGTCCCGACCCTCCAGGACGGGCATCTCCAGCGTCTCCACGTAGTCCTGGGTGACCACCGAGAAGAAGTCGGCGTTGTGGGGCGGGCCGTCGGGCTGCCGGACCACCCCCTCGAGCTCGATGTCGTTGGCCGCCAGGCTCTGCCGCGTGGGAAGCTCGTCGGTGGCCGCGGCCGAGACGACGCCGGGGAGCGCCTCCAACTCCGAGGTGAGGCTCGAGACGAAGGCGCCGATCTCCTCGGGCGTGCCGTAGTCCGTCTCCGGCAGGTAGGTCTCGAAGGTGAGCACGGATTCGGTCCGCACTCCGGGGTCGACGCCGGAGAGGGCGTCGAAGGAGCGGAGCATCAAGCCCGCGCCCACGGAGAGCACCAGCGCCAGCGCCACCTCCGCCACCACCAGGGTCGAGCGAAGCCCCTGCCGGGCCGCCGAGTCGGTGGTGCGGAGGCTCTCGCTCCCCAGGGTGCCGGCCGGGTCCCGGTCCAGCGCCCGCCGGGCCGGCGCCAGGCCGAAGACGACGCCCACGGCCGCCGCGACGCCGGTGGTGGCCAGGAGTACCCAGCCGTCGAGTCCCACCTCCTGGAGTCGGGGCAGGTCCGGTGGCTGAACCAGGCGCAGCACGTCCAGGCAGAGCCAGCCGAGCCCCAGGCCGGCCAGGGCTCCGGCCACCGAGAGGACCAGGCCCTCCACCAGGAAGAGCCGGAGGAGCCTCCCTCGACTGGCTCCCAGGGCGCTCCGGATGGCGACTTCCCGGGCCCGCCCCTCGCCCCGCACCAGGAGGAGGTTCGCCACGTTGGCGCAGGCGATGAGAAGGACGAACCCGACGGCGCCCAGCAGCACCAGGAGGGCGGTGCGGACCTCCCCCACCACCTCCTGGTGGAACGGCTCCACCACCAGGGGATGACCGGAGGTGGAGAGGCTGTGGCGGTCGCCCGCTTCCTCGTCCCAGCGGGCCACGAGTCGATCCAGCTCGGTCCGGGCGGCGGCCAGGGTGGAGCCCTCCTCCAGGCGCCCCACCAGCTCCAGGTAGTGGGAGGCCCGATTCTGGCGATTCGCCGGGTCCAGCGAGGCGGGAATCCAGAGTTCGATTCCCTGGCTCTCCACGTCGAACCCTGCCGGCATGACCCCCAGGACCCGGGTCGAGGCACCGTTCACCTCGACGTCCCGGCCCACCAGCGAGCGGTCCCCGCCGAAGGACCGTTGGAATAGCTCCCACGACAGGACGGCGGTGGGGGCGGCGTCGGGCAAGCTCTCCTGGTCCGTCCAGCTCCGGCCCAGCGCCGGGGGCACGCCCAGGACGTCGAAGAGGGTGTGGGTCGCGATGGCCGCCTGGACCCGCTCCGGCCGGTCTCCCCCGCCCACCGTCATGGGAAACGCCCGGTAGCCGCCGACCTCGTCGAAGGAGCGGGCCTGCTCCCGGATCTCGAAGTACTCCGGGGGAGAGACCCAGAAGTCGTAGAAGTCCATCGTCGGGAATTCGGTGGCGACGGAGACGAGCTCGTCGGGCTCCGGGTACGGCAACGGGCGGAGAACGACCCCGTTCACCACGCTGAACATGGCCGTGTTCACCCCGATGCCCAGCCCCAGCGTCACAAGGGCCAGCGCCGTGAAGCCGGGCTCCCGAAGGAAGCCCCGAACCGCCGTCCGCACGTCTCGCATCCATCCCGTCATCGTCGTCGCTCCCGTCCGTCGGATCATGAGTACCGTCCACGCCAGCCCCGCGGCCCAGCCCAGGATTCGGCCGGGGCCGGCACCGGAGGCCTCCAGCGCCTGCAGGTCACTGCGCCATTCCTCCCGCCACCGGGCTCGTCGGTCCGGGGGGAGGCCCCGGCTCACCCAGCGGATCCAGCGCTCGTAGACGGTCCGCACCTCAGCCCCCCTGCTCTTCCAGGCCGCCCAGCAGGTCGCGGGCGCCGACGAGTCTGCGTCGGGCCCGGGCGGCATGCTCCTGACCGCTCGGCGTAAGGGCGTACACGCGGCGTCGAGGTCGACCGGCCTGGTTGGCTTCGTCCTGGTCCTCCCAGGCGGAGGTGACTGCCCGTTCCTCCTCCAGTCGGTGGAGGACCGGATAGACCGTCCCGCTCGCGAGCCCGGTGGCCTCCATGATCTCGAAGCCGTGTCGATGACCACGGGCCAGCGCCACGAGGACCAGCGCGGTGGCCTGGGTCAATCGGATGGGGCTCATGGCGTCCCTCGAGGGCCGGAGCGGAAGACAGGGCCGGCTGCGCCTGTCGTTCTCTACATAGTCCGACGAGAGCGCGGTCTGGAGAGTTGCAACGAGATTCCGTCGGTGGCAGCACGGGCCCCGGACGGAAGCGAGGTGGAACACGCGCCTGGCAGGATTCGAACCTGCGACCGTCGGCTTAGAAGGCCGATGCTCTATCCAACTGAGCTACAGGCGCCGGGGTCGGGCCGGAGCGGCCCGGTCAGGGAAAGCTAGGCCGGGGCGCGACGCGCCTCAACGAAGCGGCGCGTCGGGACCGTCGTCGGGGCGGAGAAGGAGCACCAGCCCCCCCTCCTCTCGCCCGGTGCAATCCTCGGCGATCATCGTCCCTTCCACCGAATACCCGTCGTTCTCCAACCGGCCATCCACGGTGACGTCTCCCCCGCAATCTCCGCCGTAGGCGAGCTCCAGGTAGAGACGCCCGTCCTGGAGCGATCCGTGGCCCACCGCCTCCATGTCGAGCTCCGGCACGGTGAGGCGCGCCTCGCGCACCTCGGAACCGACCGAGGTCCAGCGGAGGCGCACGGGGATGGTCGCCCCCTGGACGCTGAACTGGCCTCGGTAGGCCCGGGTGACCGGTTCGGCCTCGGGTTCGGGCGCCGGATCCACCGGACGGGCCCCGGGTTCCGCCCGCCCGGGGTCGTTCACCAGGGTACAGGCTCCGGTGCCCAGCACGGCTCCCAGCAGGAGCAGGCCGAGAATACGGCGGGACCGGTGGGCGAAGAGAGGACGGCTCATGGCGGGACGGGCTCGGGAAGGAGTGGTCGTTCGTTCGTGGTGCAGGGGACGTGCCAGACCGGAGTACGCCCCGGTCGCGCCGATGGCCTGCCGGGCGCGCCCGCGTCGAGTGCCGGATCTCCGGACGGGAGACGGGTAGCCGAGCCCCTACGTTCCGGTCACCTTCCTGGGTCGAGGCGGGTGCCCTGCCGGCCCTCGCGACGGATTCTTCACCCTGGATGGAGTCGGACGACATCATGCGATCGCCCCGCGCCCTTCGATACGCCTTCCCGGGCGGCCTCGTTCCGGCCCTCGTCGCCCTGGCCCTCGTGGCCGGGGCCCTGGTCCCTCTGGCCGCACAGGACCGGCGCGCCATGACCACCGACGACGGGCTGGACATGGTCCGCCTGGGCGATGCCATGATCTCCCCCGACGGCTCCCGCGTCTTCTTCTCCCGTTCCGAGCTGGACTGGGAGGAGAACGAGCGGGATGAGAGCTACTGGATGATCTCGGCGGAGGGCGGTGAGGCCATTCCCTACATCGGGGAGGAGGGCGGGAGTTCCTTCCGCTTCTCCCCTCGGGGCACCTACCTCTCCTTCACCCGTTCGGTGGACGACCACGGGCAGATCTTCCTCATGCGGACGGACGGCGGCGAGGCGATCCAGCTCACCGACCACGAGGAGTCGGTGGGGAGCTACCAGTGGACGGAGGACGAGTCGCGCATCTTCTTCGTCTCCGACCACCCCCGGCCGGATTCCGTGGAGGCGGAGATCGAGAACGGCGCCGACGCCATCTTCGTGGACGAGGGGCCCAACGGGCAGCGAGCGGGTCGCTGGAACGACCTCTGGCGGGTGGACGTGGCCATGACGGACGAACCGGTGGAGCCGGTGCGCGTCACCGAGCGGGAGCACCAGATCGGCTCCTTCGACCTCTCCCCCGACGCCGACCGGATCGTCTTCACCTCCCGAACAGAGAACCGGCGGAACCAGGGCAACCGCTCCGAGATCCACCTCTTGGAGCTGGAATCCGGGGCCATCCGCCCCCTGACCGACAACGAGGCGCCCGAGGGAAGCCCGCAGTGGGCTCCGGACGGTGCGCGCATCGCCTACTCGGCTCCGGACGACGAGAGCTGGGAGCTGCGCAACGACAAGATCTGGGTCCTGGACGTGGCCACCGGGGATCATCGGCTGGTCTCGGAGACCTACACCGGCAACATCGGGGACTGGTGGTGGTCGCCGGAGGGCGACGCCATCGTCTTCGGCGGGACCCACCGCACCGACCGCAACGCCTACCGCCTGGACGTAGCCTCCGGGGCGTTGGAGCAGCTCACCGACCGGGCGGGCGCGCTGAGTCTGGAGGACCTCTCGGCGGATCACGGGCGCATGGTCTTCACCTTCGAGGACCACGACACCCCGCCGGACCTCTGGACGGCGTCGTTGGACGGCTCGAATCCTACCCGCCTCACCCGGGCCAATCCGACCCTCGAAGACGAGATCGCCTTCGGGGACGCCGAGGTCGTGACCTGGGAGAGCCGGGACGGCACCGAGATCGAGGGGATCCTCGTGACCCCGGGCGGCTGGGACGGCGGGGAGCCCCTGCCCTTCCTGCTGCACATCCACGGCGGGCCCGCGGGCGTCTACACCAACTCCTTCTCGCCTGCCCGCCACGTCTGGTCGGGCCTCGGCTACGCCCAGCTCTTCCCCAACGTGCGGGGCTCCAGCGCCTACGATGACGAGCTTCTCCGCGGCAACATGGAGGACATCGGGGGGGGCGACTTCGAGGATCTCATGACCGGCGTGGACATGGCCGTCGAGCGCGGCGTGGCCGACGAGGAACGGCTGGCGGTCCGCGGCTGGAGCTACGGCGGGATCCTGGGGGGCTGGACCATCACCCAGACGGATCGCTTCCAGGCGGCCTCGCTGGGCGCCATGGTCTCCGATTGGACCTCGGAGTACGGTCCCGGATTCAACTTCGACGTCCGGCGGTGGTACATCGGCGGCACGCCCTGGGAGAACGCCGAGCGGTGGCGGGAGATGTCGCCCCTCACCCACGTCGACGACGTCACCACCCCCACACTGCTCCTCCACGGCATGGAGGATCGCACCGACACCGAGCCCCAGAGCATGATGTTCTTCAAGGCGCTCCTGGATCAGGGGAAGACGACGCGCTACATCCGCTTTCCCCGGGAGCCTCACGGCTTCCGTGAGCCCCGGCACCAGCGGACACGGGACATCGAGGAGATCCGCTGGATCCAGCAGCATACGCTGGGTCTGGATTGGGATCCGTGGACGCGTCCCGCCGAGGACGAGTCCGAGGAGACGGCTCCGGTGAGCCCATGAGCCCAGCCTCCGAGGATCGACCGTTCCGCGTCCTGAAGTTCGGCGGGACGTCCGTCACCGGCCTGCCCAAGGTGGAGGTCCTGGCCGGGGTCGTGGCCGAGCGGGCCCGCACCCATCGGCCCGTGGTGGTGGTGTCGGCCTTCTCCGGCGTCACCGACGCGCTGGGACGGGCGTTGGAGGTGGCGGCGTTGGGCGGGGACTGGGCTCCCCTGGTGGAGGAGCTCCACGGACGTCACGAACGGGCGGTGGACGAGCTGGTGGCCCCGGACGATGCGCTCCATGCCGTGGTGACGGAGCGGTTCGAGGAGGTGGGTCGGCTCCTGCAGGGCGTCGCGCTCGTCCGGGAGTGGACCCCCCGGGTCCGGGACGCGGTCCTCTCCACCGGCGAGACCCTGTCTGCCCGAATCCTGGCGGCGGCGCTGGGGGAGCGTGGCGTACCGGCCCGGCCGGTGCCTCCCGGCGCCTGGCTCCCCACCGACGGGGCCTTCGGGTCCGCCGAGCCCGATCTGGCCGCCACCGCGGAGACGCTGTCCGAAGCCCTCCCCTCCTTCGACGGCGTTCCCGTGGTGCCGGGCTTCATCGGCGCCAGCCGGGAGGGCGAGACCACCACGCTCGGTCGAGGCGGTTCCGATCTCTCGGCCGCGGTCCTGGGCGTCTGCCTTCCGGGGGATCGGGTGGAGATCTGGACCGATGTGGACGGGGTCCTCACCGCCGACCCCCGCATCGTGGGCGAGGCCGAGACGCTGGCCCGGATGAGCTTCGACGAGCTGCTGGAGCTGGCGCACTGGGGTGCCAAGGTGGTCCATCCGGCCGCCGCACGTCTCCTACGGGCCCGGGGGGTACCCCTCGAGATCCGCAACACCGCCGATCCCAACGCCCTCGGCACCGGGGTGGACGCCCAGAGCGGCACGGGAGAGGAGCATCCGGTGCGGGCGCTGGCGTCCCGGTCCCACGCCACGCTCCTGCACCTGGACGCCCCGGGGGTGGAGGACCCGGCGGCGCTCACGGCCCGGGCGCTGGAGGCGCTTCGCCAGCACCGGATCGAGGTCATCATGATGACCCAGGGGAGCAGCGAGGCCGCCGTCTGCGTCCTGGTGCCCGACTCCGCCCGGGACGCGGCCAGGAGAGCCCTGGACGAGGCCTTCCACCTGGAGCGCCTCACTGGACGGGTGGATGCGGTGCGTGCGGAGGAGGGGTGCACCGTGGTGACGGTGGTCGGCGATGGCATGCGGCGGCGGGTGGGCATCTCCGGGCGGGTCTTCGGGGTGCTGGGGCACCACGGGGTGAACGTGCGGGCCATCGCGCAGGGCGCGTCGGAGCGCAACATCTCGGTGGTGGTCACCGGCGAACAGGGTCCTCTGGCGGTGCGCGCCATCCATCAGGCCTTCTTCGCGCCGCGCCCGCGGGCGGCGGAGGTCTGGGTCGCCGGGGTGGGCCGGGTGGGCGAGACCCTCCTGGACCAACTCGCCGAGCGGGCGGAGCACCAGCGCCTCCGGGTGGTGGGGATCGGTCGGAGCCGGGTGGCGCTCCTGGCCCCCGACGGCGTCGATCTCACCGCCTGGCGAGACGCCGTGGAGGCGGCGGACGATCCGCCGGAGTTGCTGGTGGAGGCGGCGGTGTCCAGCGCCCATCATCCGCGGATCTTCGTGGACTGCACGGCGAGTTCGGAGGTGCCCCGTCACTACCGTCGGCTCTTGGAGTCCGGGGTCTCGGTGGTGGCAGCGAACAAGGTGGGCTTCGCCGGACCGGTGGAGGACTGGCGAGGCCTTCGGGAGTCGGCGCGGGTGGGCGCGTCGGCGTACTACGAGACTACGGTGGGCGCAGGGTTGCCGGTGCTCCGGACGGTGGCCGACCTGGTGGATACCGGCGACCGGGTCC
>CAKZOQ010000513.1 GCA_937136445.1 uncultured Gemmatimonadota bacterium | reverse complement strand
TGACCATCGCGGACAACATGGAGGACTTCACGTTCTCCAACCGCACCGAGGTGGCGCCGCCCATCGGCGAGAGCAACATGCAGTCGGTCTACGACATCGCGCTCGACCGACTGTCCACGGCCGAGTCCGAGGCTGCCGCTGTCGGCGCCACGAACATCGTGCTCGCGTCCCGTGCGCTGCAGGCTCGGACGCACTGGGCGAGGGCTCTCTGGCCCAAGTTGAATCCTCCCGGTTCGGCACCTGCCGATCCGTTGATCAACGACGCGCAGGCGAACGCCCTGGCCGAACAGGTCCTGGCATCGCTGCCGGAGCCGGATTGGACGTACGATCTGGGCTTCTCGTCGTCGAGCCAGAGCAACCCGATGGGAAGCTGGATCATCAACCGTCGGGAGTTCCAGGTGTCCAACGTGTACGTCCAGCTGAACGTCTCCGGGCGTGAGGTGGAGGCGATCACGCTGCTGGATCCGGTGGAAGGCATTCCGGACCCCACCCTGGAGGCGACGATCTTCAACTTCCTGGAGCAGGGCCTGTACCCGCCGCTCACGGTGGTCAGCGCCCGGGAGATGCACCTCATCCTCGCCGAGGCCGCTCTGGCCTCAGGCGATGACGCCGCCGCCCAGGGGCACCTGAACGACGTTCGGGCGTTGAGGGGTGTAGCCGCCTACGATGCATCCGCGAACTCGGACACCTCGCTCATGGAGTTGCTGCAGCACGAGCGCCAGGTGAACCTGTTCTTCCAGCCCACCCGGCGGATCTGGGACATGTACCGGTTCGACGTGGATGCGCCCACCTGGGCGCCGGGCTCGGACGCGACGCGGAATGGCCAGCTGTTCATCATCGGCCAGGACGAGTCGGTGTCCAACTGCTACATCCTGGGGACCTGCAGCTGAGGACCGGGATGAGCTGAGCCGTCACGGGGTCGGGTCCTCGTTCGTAGTCAGAACGAGGGCCCGTCACCCGGTCGGACTCGACACATGAAGAAGGAAGAGGGTCCGGGCTCGCCCCGGGCCCTTTTCTCATGGGCCTACCGCGGCGAAGATTCACGGTCGCGGGGTCCCCCACGGAAGGAGATGCGCATGAGACAGATCGGTTCGCAGAAGCATCACACGACGGGTCGACGATGGGTGGTGCGCCCTCTGGTACTGGCGGTCTTCGTGGCTCTCGCCTCGGGGTGCTATTCCTACCAGGAGGTGGCCACTCCGGAGCCCCCGCAGAACCAGCGGCTGCGGATGCAGCTGACCGGGGCGGGCCAGGACAACCTGGAGCGCCGCCACGGAATCCGGCTGGAACACGTGGAGGGCCGTCTGCTGGCGCACCAGGGAGACGAGTTCAGCCTGGAGGTCCGGCTGGACGCCAACCGCCTCGGCAACTTCGGCAGCGGGGTCTTTCTGGACACCCTGAACATCCCCGGTCCGGAGGTGCGCCAGGTGCAGGTGCGGGAGTTCTCCACCTCGCGGACGGTGGTGACCTCGGCGGTGGGGGTCGGTCTCGTGCTCGGCGCCTGGGGCCTCATGGAGGCCAGCCAGTCGGGTGAGGGCGACAGCGGGGAGTCGGGATCCGGCGGAGAGAACTTCTCTCTGATCCCGGTGCTGGGCGCCCTGGTGGGTCTCTTCCGCTAGACGTCCCACCCAGCGGGCTCGAGGAACGAAAAAAAGCGGCGCCGCCCCTTCCGGGACGGCGCCGCGTTTCGTTCCTGGAGAGATCGGAAGCTACATGACCTCGTCCACCACGCCCTGCACGCCGGCGGAGCCGTCGTCGGAGACGCGGAAGTGGATCCACATGCCGGTGGAGAGGTGTCCGGGCACGTAGCAGACCATGAAGTAGTCGCCTGCCGCGCCGGCGGTGAAGGTCACCGTCTCGCTCTCACCCGTCATGGTGGCTTCCATCATGGAGGTGGGGTTCTCCGTCACCGCGCCCGCGAAGACCGGGTTGGGCTGCGGGGCGGCGCCCCCGTCCCGCGTGGCTTCGATGCCGAAGCTGTGGGCCATGTTCGGGTCCTCGTTCACGAACTCGATGGTGACCGTGTACCCCTCGGGCACCGTGATGCGCATCGTGCCGTCGGCGGCTCCGTTGTAGTTCCAGTAGTTCTTGGCGGACGTGGCGCCGGAGACGACGGTCATGTTCACCGTCTCGCTGGCTTCGTCCACGGAGAACCACGAGGGCATGGTCAGCTCGCCCGTGGGGCCCTGATCAGCCGCGGTCGCAGGCTGGGCGGCGGGCTCCGGCGCGGCCTCGGTCTCGGCCGGGTCTTCGGCGGGCTCACCGCCACCGCAGGCGCTCAGCACGGCGACGAGGGAAAGAGTGAGTAGACGCTTCATGTGGTTGGATCCCTGTTGTGGGTTCGATTCGCTGCTCGAGCGTGTCGGCTCGTAGGTACCGGGACCGGTCGGCCCTTCGGGCCGCCGGCCATCGGGCGCCGCCAGAAGACGGCGCGGTTGGGGCCTACACCGGTAGGGTACGCTTGATCCCGGGTTCGCAGGCCCGTTCAGGACCCTAGGAAGAGGGCCCGTAGTAGCCGGTGTTCTCCTCGATGTAGCCGTGGGTGAGGTCACACCCCCACGCGCGGGCTCGCGCCTCGCCCACCCCCAGGTCCACGGTGAGGTCCACCGGGTCGGTCCGGAGCTGCCGGCCCACGGCTTCGTTGTCGAAGTCGGTCCTGCGGCCACCGTCCAGGACGGGGATCCCGTTCACCGCACTTCCGATGCGGTCCGGGTCCACCTGGGCGTCGAAGCACTTGCCCACCGCCATGAGGATGCGCCCGACGTTCGGGTCGCCCCCGGCGACCATGGTCTTCATCAGCGGGGAGTTCACCAGGGACTTGGCCACCGTCCGGGCGTCGTCGAGGGTCGCCGCTCCCGAGACGGTGATGCGCATCAGGGTGCTGGCGCCCTCGCCGTCCCGGGCGAGCATCTCGGTCATGGCGGTACAGGCGGCCTCCATGGCCTCGGCGAAGACCTCCTCGTCCACCGGTCCGACCATCCCGTTGGCCAGGATGGCGCAGGTGTCCGAGGTGCTGGTGTCCGAATCCACCGAGAGCATGTTGAAGGTCCCGGCCACGGTCCGACGGAGCACCCGATCCAGGACCTCCGGGGAGAGCTCGGCGTCGGTGAAGGCGTAGACCAGCATGGTGGCCATGTTCGGCTCGATCATGCCGGCACCCTTGCCCACCACGGTGAGGATCGGCGGGCCGTCCTCCGGCTCGTCCGCCGCGACCACAGGCAGCGGGACCGAGACGGCCTTGGGGTGGGTGTCGGTGGTCATGATGCCCCGGGCCCCCACCATGGGGTCGTCGCTCAGGGCGTCGGCGAGTTCCGGGAGGGCTCCCTCGATCTTCTCGATGGGCAGGTGCACCCCGATGACGCCGGTGGAGCTCATGAGGACGTGGTTCGCCTCCACCCCCAGCGCGCGGGCGGCCGCTCGGCCCATCCTCCGGGCCCGGGCGACCCCCTCGGCGCCAGTCCCCACGTTCGCCACCCGGCTGTTCACCACCACCGCCTGGAGGGCCCCGCCACGGATGAGCTCCCGCCCCACCGTGATGGGGGCGCCGGGCACCTGGTTGCGGGTGAAGACCGCGGCGGCGGAGGCCGGCCGTTCCGAGGCGAAGAGGGCCAGGTCGGGCTCTCCCGATGCCTTGATGCCACAGTGGAGGGCGCCGCAGCGGAACCCCCGGGGGAAGACGGGGGGCTCGTGGAAGTCCATGGAGGAAGGCGGTGTGACAGGAGTGGGACGGGGGCGAGGGCCCGGAACGAGCCGAGAAACTACACTACTCGGAGCCGTGCCCCCAGGCCATCACGATGGGGCTTCCCGGGAGGTCCATCCGGGCCTCCTCGGCCATCCGGCGAAAGCTCCGTGCGATGCGATGCTCGCCCTCACCCTCCGCCTGGAGGGCCACCTTCATGAGGTACCGGATCCGCTCCTCCACGCTGATCATCATCATGTCGTCCCCCTGTCCCGGACGCCGTCCCCCGGAGCCCCTGAGCGTGGCCCACCCCGCGTCCGCCTGGGCGGTCCCTGTCGTCCTGTGTCACCTGTGGAACGCCGGGGGCGTGGACCAGGTTCCCCTCCTCAGCGGTTCCAGCCGGTCCACCCGGGTCCGCGGACCGCCCGTCCCGGGAGGGCGCCGGTATGCTCGCCGTCCCGCACCACCGCCACGCCGTTCACCAGGACGTCCCCGATCCCCACCGAGAGCTGGTGCGGCTCCTCGTACGTGGCCCGGTCCGCCACCGTCTCCGGATCGAAGACCACCACGTCGGCGAAGAACCCCTTCTTCAGGAGGCCGCGATCCTGGAGGTGGAGGCGCGTTGCGACGGCGGAGGTCATCTTCCGCACCGCTTCCTCCAGGCTCGTGGCCTCCTGCTCCCGGACGTACCGGCCCAGGATCCGCGGAAAGGTCCCGTAGGCCCGGGGGTGGGCGCCCCCATCGGCCGTCTCCGGATCGATGCCTCCGGCGTCCGTGCCGAACTTGATCCAGGGCTGACCGATCTGCATGGCCACGTTCTCCTCGCTCATGAGGAAGTAGATGGTGCCGATCCGCTGACGCTCGGCCAGCACCAGGTCCATGGCCGCCTCGATCCAGTCGGTGCCCAACTCCCGGGCGACGGCGTCCAGGCGCATGCCCCGGAAGCGGCGGTTCTCCGGCTGCTCCAACCCCAGCAGGAGGACCCCGCCGGCCGTCGCCAGGCCGCAGAGGTTCTCCCAGTCACCGGTCTGGTTCTCGATCTCCTCCCGGATGCGGGCCCGCATCTCCGGGTCGGCCAGGTTGTCGAAGAGCGCGCCATCCGCCGAGGCCCACGGCGGGAAGCAGGCGGTGAGCCCCGTCCCGCCGGCGGTGTAGGGGTACATGTTGGCCTGGACGTCGACTCCTGCGGCCCGTGCCGAATCGATCTTGGCCACCGCCGCCGCCGCCTTGTGCCAGTTCCGCTGGCCCCCGGCCTTCAGGTGGTAGATCTCCACCGGGACCCCGGCCCGTTCCCCGATCTCCATGGCCTCGTCGATGGCCTCCAGGAAGCGGTCGGCCTCGGAGCGCATGTGGGTGATGTACACGCCGCCGTAGGGAGCCATGGCTTCGCCGACCGCCACGAGCTCGTCCGTGGAGGCGAAGTTGCCCGGGGGATAGATGAGCGCGGAGGCCAGCCCGAAGGCCCCGTCCTCCATGGCGTCGGCCAGTGCCTGGCGCATGATCCCCACCTCCGCCTCCCCGGCGGCTCCCATGGCCTCGCCCATGCCGAGAACCCGGAGGGTGCTGGCCCCCACGAAGGATCCGACGTTCACGCTGGCGCCGTGTCGCTCCATGGCGTCCAGCCAGGCCTGGAAGGCCCGGGGCCCCGAGAAGGTCACCCCGTCGCTGGCCTCGCCCTCGGGTACCGGCGCGTTGGTGGTGGATTCCCCCATGATCTCGGTGGTGATGCCCTGGGTGGCCTTGGAGACCACCCGACCGTCGCCTGCGGCCAGGAAGCTGTACCGGGAGTGGCTTTGGATGTCGATGAAGCCCGGGGCCACCACCCGCCCGGTGGCGTCGATGCGTCGCTGGGCCGGGGAGTCCGCCAGGGCACCGGAAGGCGTCACGGCGGCGATCCGATCCCCTCGGATCCCCACGTCGCCGGGATACCAGGCGTTCCCGGTGCCGTCCACGATCCGTCCCCCTTCGATGATGACGTCGAAGGGGGTGCTGGTCGCGGCTGCGGGATCCGGCGGGGCGGGGGAGGACGCCGGCGGGGCGCACGCGGACAGGGCCAGAAGGGTCGCGGCGGCCGGGACGAGGAGGAGGCGCAGGCGTCGCATGGGGCTCCGGGGCGGAGGGAGAGGTGGCTGAGGAATCCCCCCCAGCCAGTCCAGGCGTCAAACCCCATCTGCGGGGAGGGGGCCAACGCAACGAGGGGGCCCCGGATCGGGACCCCCTCGCGGGTGCTGGACGGCGGTCCGGGGACCGCCGGCGTTCCAGCTCGGGTCAGGCTGCCTTGTAGAACCGCTCCTTCACGATCTTGCCATCCTTCCAGTTCTGCACGGCGACCTGATCGTACTTCATCTCCCCCCAGTCTCCATGGGTGTAGTCGAAGTGCCACTCGGTGGTGGTGACTCCGTCGCCCACGGCCACGGACCGCAGCTCCGCCGCCCGGAGCTCCTCGAGACCGTTCACGAAGGCCTCCTCCTTGCTGCGGCAGGCGGGCTTCCCGACGGTGGGATCCTCGGCCCCTTCCTGCATGACGACGTCGTCGCTGTAGAACTTCTCGAACGCCTCCAGGATCTGGCCCTTCAGGATCATGTCGTTGAGTTCATGCACCTTGGATTCGAGATCGGACATGCGCACCCTCCACGGGAAAACTATTTTGTAATTGAATACTTGATTAAACAATAAAATGGGCGTGAAGAAGCGTCAACCCCGCTCCTTCTCCAGCGCGGACATGCGCGCGCGCAGCGTGGCCAGGATGTCGATGAGGGACTGGACCTCGTCGTCGTCCAGCACCTCGAAGATGGCTTCGTCGAGCTCGTCCACGGGATCGTCGAGCGCCGCCAGGACCTCCAGGCCGGAGGGGGTGATGGTGCACCAGACCCGACGCCGGTCCTCCACGCCCCGGTCCCGGTTGACCCAACCCTTCCGCTCCAGTCGGTCCACGATCCGGGTGACACCTGGCGTGCGTTCGATCATCCGCTCCCCGATCTCCAGGGTGGGCAGGCCCTTCTCGCCGGCGCCCCGCAGGATGCGGAGCACATTGTACTGCTGGAGGGTCAACTGCTGCGTCTGGAAGAGCCCGGCGAACTGGTATTTGGCCTGGTCCGCGGTCCGGAGGAGGGCCACGTAAGCCTCCTGGCCCAGCGTCCGGAAGGGGCGAGTCTGACGCAGCTCCCTCTGCAGGGACCCGGGGGCGGGGCGGTCAGCCACGGGCCGGCCCTCCGTAGACGGTGCGGGGGGCGCCCGCCAACTCAACCGCCCCCGCGAGAGGCGCGGATGGCCTCCACCGTCCGCTCGACCCGGAAGTCCATGAGCTTCCGGCCCAGCTCCACCGCGTCCTCCTTGGGGTGGATGCTGACGCCGTTGATCGTGGCATGCCCGGCGGCCACCCGCTGGTCGTACCGGACGGCCTCGGGGTCGGTGACCATCATGAGGGCGGTGATGGCCGGGTCGTCGTGGATGCCGTCGTCCTCGGTCTGACGGACGCCGAGATCGTTCTCCATGTAGGCGATGACGTCGGCGTAGGTGTAGAACTCGGAAACGTAGTGGGCCTGGGTGGGCTCGCCGGACCACCGGCTGTTGAGGGCCTCGGCCACTGCCGCCATCCCCTGTTGGTTGCCCCCGCTGTCGCCGATGAGGACGATGTCGGTGAACCCGTGGGCTGCCAGGCTCATGGCCACGTCGGTGAGGACCATCCGGAAGGTCTCCTCCCGAAGGCTGAGGGTGCCCGGGTAGCGCATGTGGCCCGTAGGCTCCTCGATCCCGCCCTCCGGGACCAGCTTGATGATGGGTGCGCAGAGCGCGTCGCCCAGCTCCCTGGCGATGCCCTCGCAGGCGCCCTGGAGGACCACGTTGTGCTTCCCGGTGGCCAGATAGGGCCCGTTCTGCTCGACGCCTCCGGTGGAGATGATGGCCGTGGTCTTGCCTTCGGACAGGGCGTCCCGGACCTCCATCCAGGTCAGCTCCTCGATCCACACGGAGTTGAGGGCCTCGATGGGCCGGGGCTGGGCCAGCTCCTCCTGGAAGGCCCGCTCCTGCTCGGCGTCGGTCTGCTGGGCCTGGACCACGGGAGGGGCGAGGAGGAGGACGACGAGCAGGAAGGCGGCGATTCGGGTCATGGGAGGAACCTCGAAGAGGGCGGGCGGCCTGGCGCGCCGGCAGAGACGACCAGGCAGGGCATGTCGCCAGAATGGCCGAGCGACCGGGACCCCCGCAAGGGAAACCCCAACACGGGCGGGGGAGCCTGTACGAGGTCTCAACGAAGTCACCGGGTCGTGTGTCTACTGTAATGAAGCGCCACTGGACGGTCGGAGTCGCCACCGTGCGGGTTTTGCTGCGGCTGGCATCGACTCGGTCCGTTTCCTACCATGGCGCCTGTGCATCCGGACCATCGTCAAGGGATATCCACCGGAATGAAGACCATCGCAGCCATCCTCTCCGCCTTCCTGGCCCTCTTCGGGGGGGCCGGGGACACCCCCGTCCAATCCGTGGCTCAGCACGAAGCAGCCGAGGTCACGACGACGGACCCGGGGGCGTGGTGGGAGCATTCCCCCGCGCCTTCCTTCGTTCATGAAGGGACCGAGGCGGGCCCCGACGGCGTCCTGGATGCCGACGATCCGGAGGCCTCCAACGAGGTCATCGAGCAGTACTGCGTCCGCTGCCACAACGAACGTCGGCTCAGGGGCAACTTCTCGCTGGAGGGCTTCGACGCCGAGCGCCCCGAGGATGAAGCCGAGGTTGCCGAGCGGATGATCGGAAAGCTCCGGGCGGGCATGATGCCGCCTCCCGGCGCCGACCGCCCGCCGGAGGAGCAGCTCGACGTCCTCGCGACACAACTGGAGACCCGCATCGACTCGGCGGCTCTCCAGGCGCCCAATCCCGGAACCAGGACCTTCCAGCGCCTGAACCAGGCGGAGTACGCACGCTCCGTGGAGCAGCTCCTGGGGCTCGAGGTGGATCCCGAGGCCTACCTGCCGCCAGATACCAAGAGCGCCAACTTCGACAACATCGCCGACGTGCAGATGCTGTCGCCGACGCTCATGGACGCCTACCTCGGCGCCGCCTCCGAGATCGCCCGCCTGGCGGTCGGCGACCCGGACGCCCAGGCCTCCACCTCCACCTACAAGATCCCCCGGCTGGCATCCCAGTACGAGCACGTCGAGGGAACGCCCTACGGCACCCGCGGCGGTAAGGCGGTGACCCACAACTTCCCCGCCGACGGCCTCTACACCTTCGACGCGATGCTCCACTCCATCCCCACCGGGCAGCTCTTCGGCAGCCCGGCGCGGAACGAGCAGATCGAGGTGTCGGTGGACGGCGAGCGGGTGGCGATCCTGGATGTGGACCGGTGGATGTCGCAGGCCGATCCCAAGGGCATGACGCTCTCCAGCGATCCGGTGCCGGTGAAGGCCGGACCGCATTCGGTGGCGGTCGCCTTCCTTCCCCGGGCCGAGGGTCCGGTGCGGGACATCATCGAGCCCATCGGGCACAGCCTGGCGGATACGCAGATCGGGTCGGACTACGGAATCACCACCTACCCGCACATCCGCGAGTTCTCCATCCTCGGCCCCAACGAGGTCACCGGCGTCTCCGACACGCCCAGCCGTCAGGCCATCTTCACCTGCCGGCCCACCACGCCCTCCGACGAGCGTCCCTGCGCCGAGGAGATCATTCAGCGGATCGGCTCCCAGGCCTACCGCCGCTCCCTCTCGCAGGACGACCTCTCGGACCTGATGGCCTTCTTCGAGGAAGGTCGCGCCGACGATGGCTTCGAGACCGGCGTGCGCACGGCCCTCCAGGCGATCCTGGCGAGCCCGCAC
>CAKZOQ010000512.1 GCA_937136445.1 uncultured Gemmatimonadota bacterium | reverse complement strand
GGAGGGTTCTCCCCCTGGAAGGCCTGGCCCCAGAACCCGTACCCGCCGGTGGGAAACCAGTGGGTGCCGGTGGGCACCCGGAAGAGGTGGGCGCCGGTGACCACGTTGCCCCGGGCCAGCGCCTCGAGCGGCGCCAGATCGTCCAGGATCCAGATGGAGCGCCCGTGGGTGCCCACCACCAGGTCGTTCTCCCGCTCCTGGATGGCCAGATCGTCCACCGGCACGGTGGGCAGGCCCTCCAGCCGGTGCCACGAACCGCCCCGGTCGAAGGAGGCATAGGCCCCCACCTCGTTCCCGGCGAAGAGGAGCTCGGCGGTGGTGGGGTGCTCCCGCACCACGTTCAGGGAGTGCATGGGGAGATCGCCGGCCACCGAACGCCAGGTCGTCCCCCCGTCCTCGGTGACGTAGAGGTAGGGCGCGTAGTCGTCGTCGTAGTGTCGGTCGAAGGCGACGTAGACCCGTCCCTCCTCATGGTGCGACGGCTCGATGCGGGTCACGTAGGAACGCCCCGGAAGCCCGGGAACGTTGCCCACCACGTTGGTCCAGCTCTCCCCGCCGTCGGTGGTGACCTGGAGGTTGCCGTCGTCGGTACCGGCCCAGAGCTCGTCGGCGTCCAGCGGCGACTCGGCCAGCGCCGTGATGGTCCCGTAGGCCCCGATGCCGTCGTGCCCCGAGAGGGTCTCGTCGGTGACGGGCATGCCCATGATGGGGAGGGTGTCCCGGTCGATCTGCCGGGTCAGGTCCGGGCTGATCTCCTGCCAGGTGAGGCCCCGGTCCCGGGAACGGAGCACATGGTCGGCGCCGACGTAGACCGTTCCCACGGTGTGCTCCGACGGCTCGATGGGGGTGTTCCAGTTGAAAGCGTAGTCCTCCGACGCCGTCTCCCGGGGCGGACGGGCCAACGGCTGGATCCGCCATTCCTCGCCGGTCTCCACATTCACCCGGCCCACGCGACCATTCTGCGACTCGGCGTAGAGGGTGGTGGAGTCCTGGGGGTCGAACTCGGTGTAGAAGCCGTCCCCACCCCACATGTCCGTCCACTCCCGGTTGGTGATCCCGTACTCCGCCAGCACCTGACTGGGCCCGCACCAGGAGTAGTTGTCCTGGAGGCCGCCGCAGACCCGGTAGGGGTCCCGGTCGTCGACCCCCACCTCATAGAACTGGGCGATGGCCAGGTTGTTGTGGTGGGTCCAGCTCCGGCCCCCGTCCCAGGACGAGGCGACGCCTCCATCGGTGCCCAGTAGGACGTGATCGGAGTCGGAAGGGTCGATCCAGAGGGCGTGGTGGTCCACATGGATGCCCTCGGCGGCGTCTCCCTCCCACCAGGTCCGGCCCCCGTCGTCGGAGGCGCTCAGCCTCACCCCGCCCAGGAAGAGCTTCTCCGGATTCCCGGGGTCGATGCGCACCAGGCTGAAGTACATGGGACGGGGATTCCGCTCGCTCACCCGCATCCAGCTCCGGCCGCGGTCATCGGAGCGGTACAGCCCTCGCCCGTCCTCGTCGGACTCCACGGTGGCGTAGACCAGATCCGAGTCCCCGCGGTAGACGTCCAGCCCGATGCGGCCCTTGTCCCCCTCCGGCAGTCCCTCGGTCATCTCCTCCCAGCTCTCTCCGCCGTCCAGGGTGCGGTAGATCCCGCTTCCCGGCCCGTCGGCGCTGAAGCCGAAGCCGGTGCGACGGCGCTGGTACATGGCGGCGAAGAGGGTTCGTGGATCACCCGGGTCCATGACCAGGTCGATGGCGCCGGTGTGTTCGTCCAGGTAGAGGACCTGCTCCCACGTGTCGCCGCCGTCGCTGGTACGATAGATGCCCCGCTCCTCGTTGGGCCCCCAGAGGTGGCCCACGGCGGCGACGTAGGCCGTCTCGGGATCGTTGGGGTGGAGGGCGATGCGCGCGATGTGCCGGGTCTCCTCCAGCCCCAGGGACGTCCAGCTATCTCCTCCGTCCAGGGAACGGAAGACCCCGCAGCCGTACGGCGAGCTCTGTCGGTTCTGGGGCTCCCCGGTGCCCACCCATACCACGTTGGGGTTGGCCTGGTAGAGGGTCACGTCCCCGATGGACGAGCAGGGCTGCTCGTCGAAGAGGGGCGTCCAGGACGCTCCGTGGCTCTCCGTCCGCCACAGTCCTCCGGTGGCCAGGCCCACGTAGAAGGTGGAGGGGTCGGACTCCACCGCGTCCAGGTCCGCCACCCGTCCGCCCATGATGGCCGGGCCGATCTCCCGAAGGCTCAGCGAGGCGGGGATCTGATTCGCCGCCGCCGCGGCGCTGCCGGGAGACGGGGTCTGGGCCGGTGCCGGACGGGCGGAACCGCAGGCGGCCGTGGAGAGGGCGGCCAGCGCCGTGAGGGCGCGGAGAGCGAAGCGAGTGGGCATCGTCGGGGACGGACTCCTCACGAGGGACGGGACGTGGAGTCCCCAAATGGGGCGGTAGGGCGGGGCGGAGGCAAGCCCGGCACCCCCGGGAGCTCCCCGGTCCGTTGACACCACCCCCCGGGCCGACCGACGTTGCCAGCGCCAACGGGTCTCCGAGCCGGGAGGCCCGCTCCCCCCCCGCCAGGAGCGCACCGTGATCCGGACCACCGTACCCTCGCCCTCCATCCCCCGGCCCCGGACGGTGCTCCTGGGCCTGGCCCTGGGCGTTGCCGCCGCCACCGTTGTCACCCCCTTGCACGCCCAGGAGCTGGAGCGGCCAGAGGGTTGGGAGATGCGGTTCGACCAGGCGGGCGCCAGCGAGGCCGATCTGGAGCAGTTCGTGGAGATGCCGCCGGGCTGGCACATCACCACGGGCCCGGCGGGCATCTTCTGGGATCCGGGGCAGGACGCCACCGGGACCTTCCGACTCGAGCTGGACGTCTACCTCTTCGATCCCCAGGGACGGCGCGAAGCCTTCGGAGTCTTCTTCGGGGGAGAGGACCTCCAGGGTCCGGACCAGCGCTACACCTACTTCCTGGTGCGGGAGGGGGGGCAGTTCATCCTCAAGGAGCGGCGGGGCTCCGAGGCGCCGACGCTCCAGGGCTGGACGGGCCACGACGCCGTGGCCGCCTACGCCGACCGGGCCGAAGGTGAGTCCTCGGTCCTCAACCGCCTGGCGGTGGAGGCCGACGAGACCGAGGTCCGCTTCTTCGTGAACGACGACGAGGTGGCGAGCCTGCCTCGAGCCGAGCTCCTGGTGGAAGGCGCGGTGGGCATCCGGGTGAACCACGCCCTGAACCTGCACGTGAGCCGTCTGGAGGTGCTTCCCCTCTCCTGAGGGCGGAGGAGCGCGGGTGACGGCGGAGGGGCACGCGACGGCGCACCCCACCTCCTGGACGAGAGGGACCGGGCCCGCAGATCAGCGTGTCTCGAGGCGGCGGTCCAGGGTGAGGTCGTCGGGGGTGTTGCGCTCTCCGTCGGGGCCCATGGAGCCCACGGTGAAATCCCCGCGGCGGCCTACATTCAGGTAGTAGTAGTTGCCCCAGGGATCTTCGGCGACTCCGGAGTAGCTCCGCTCGAGCCAGCCCTCGAAGTTCCCGGGAAAACCCTCGCCACGTCGCGCCCGGGCGGTGAGCTGGTCCGCCATGGCCTCGAGCCTCCGCGGGACGAGCCGAGACCGGAAGTCGTCCATGACGGGGGTGGCCTTCTCCACC
>CAKZOQ010000511.1 GCA_937136445.1 uncultured Gemmatimonadota bacterium | reverse complement strand
CCCCGAGGGGAGGTCGAGGCGAGCCGCGAGGTGGTGGCCAGATTGCAGGAGGTCCACCGTCAGGGATCCCGCGGCGAGGAGGCGTTGGCCGGCCTGTCGCTGGAGGTCCGTCGTGGCGAGATCCTCGGGGTGGCGGGGGTGGAGGGGAACGGCCAACGGGAGCTCTGCCGGATCCTGGCTGGCCGCGACGCCCCGGACGGAGGTCGTCGAACCATCCCGCCGGAGGTGGCCTTCATCCCCCAGGACCGGACCCACGAAGGGTTGGTCCAGGCCTTCGACCTGATGGAGAACACGGCCCTCACCCTCCAACGCACCCAGCGGGGGCGCCGGGGACCGTGGGTACGCTGGTCCGCCATCCGCCGCCGTACCGAGGAGCTCATGGACCGGTTCGACGTCCGGGCGCCGGGCCCGGACACCCGGGCGTCGTCCCTCTCCGGGGGGAACCAGCAGCGCCTGGTGGTGGCCCGTGAACTGGAGATGGCCGAGGATCTGGTGGTGGCGGAGAACCCCACGCGAGGGCTCGACGTGGCCGCGGCGGCCTTCGTCCACGGCGAGCTCCGGCGGCTGGTCTCGTCGGACCGGGCCCCCGGGATGGTCCTGGTCTCCACCGATCTGGACGAGATCCTGGCTCTCTCCCACCGCATCCTGGTGCTGGTGCGTGGCCGGCTCTCGCCCGTGCCTCCGGAGGAAGCGACCCGGGCGGGCGTCGGCTCACGCATGCTCGCCGGGACGGCAGGCGATGGCTGACCGCCTCGCCTCGCTGGGGACGGCGGTGCTGGCCCTCCTCCTCACCGCGCTGGTCACCGCCGGGGCCCTCCTGGTGGGGGGCTACGATCCCGTGGTCGGACTCTCGGCGCTGGTGGGCGGAGCCGTGGGGAGCCCCGACGTCTTCCTCTCCATCACCCTCGTCCGCTCGGTCCCGCTCATCCTCACCGGGCTGGCGGTGGCGGTGGCCTTCCGGGCAGGCGTCTGGAACATCGGTGCCGAGGGTCAGCTCTACGCGGGGGCCGTTGCCGCCGTCTGGGTGGGGCTCCATCTCCCCGACCTCCCCGCCCTGATCCTGGTCCCGCTGGTGCTGGGGGTCTCGGTGGCGGCAGGCGCCCTGTGGGCCTGGGTGCCCACCCTGATGAAGCTCCGGCTGGGTGTGGGCGAGGTCATCACCACCCTCCTCATGAACTTCGTGGCCATCCACATGGCGGCTTGGGTAGTCCACGGTCCCATGCAGGAGGCACGGGGGGTCTTTCCACAGACCGACCCGGTGAGCGAGACGGCCCGCCTTCCCACGATGATCTCCGGGACCCGGCTGCACCTGGGGTTCCTCCTGGCCCTCCTCCTGGCCGCAGCCCTCTGGGTGGTGGTCCGGTTCACCCGGGCGGGCTTCGCGGTACGGGCCGTGGGTGCTTCTGCCGAGGCGGCGCGCATCTCCGGGCGGGTCCCGGTGGAGCGGGTGGTCTTCTGGGTCTTCCTGGTCTCCGGGGCGGTGGCGGGTCTGGCCGGGGGGGTGGAGATCTCCGGCGTCACCTACGCGCTCTACGAGGGCCTCTCCCCAGGGTGGGGCTACACGGCCATCGCCGTGGCCCTCCTCGCCGGCCTGAACCCGCTGGGCGTGGTCCTCACCGGGCTCTTCTTCGGAGCCCTCCAGGGAGGGGCCGGCGCCATGCAGCGAAACGCCGGAATCCCGGCGGTGTGGGTGAACGCCGTGGAGGCGTTGGTCATCCTGTCGGTGCTGGCGGTGGATCAGCTCCGGCGACGGGTGGACTGGGGGCAGCTGCTGGAGGGAGGGGACGGCGGGTCTGCGGTGGAGGCCCAGGAAGGGTCGGCGGGCGCCAGAACCGAGGGGTCGGCGCCCCAGGGAGCGGCCCGTGGGTGAGCTGGCGGCGTGGACGGCCTTCCTGGAAGCGTCCGTGCGCCTCGGCGTTCCGCTCGGGCTCGCTGCCATGGGCGAGACCATCACCGAGCGGAGCGGGGTCATCAACATCGGGCTGGAGGGGTCGCTGATCGCCGGGGCGCTGGGAGGTGCGCTGGGCGCGCTGGCCTGGGGTTCGGCGGGGCTGGGGGTGGGCGCCGGGGCGCTGGCGGGGCTGCTGGCCGCCCTGGTCTTCGCGGCCTTCGCCGTGGGGCTCAACACCGACCAGATCATCACCGGCACCGCCGTGACGCTGGGCGGGCTGGGCGTCACCGGCGCCGTGTACCAGGCCCGGTTCGGCGCTACGGGAACCGCCCTCACCCTCCCCACCCTGGCCCCCCTCCCCCTTCCGGTCCTCTCCGACATCCCCCTCGTGGGTCCTGCACTCTTCGCCCAGGCGCCCACCGCCTACCTCGCCTACCTCCTGGCTCCGCTGCTGGGGTGGTTCGTCTACCGGACCGAGTGGGGGCTGGAGCTCCGGGCCGTGGGGGAGGAGCCCGATGCCGCCCAGGCCGCCGGCGTCCGGGTGCGGTGGGTGCGTTTCTGGGCCACCCTCTTCGGTGGGGCGCTTGCGGGCATCGCCGGAGCCCATCTGGCACTGGCTCACGCCGGTACCTTCGCCGAGAACATGTCGGCAGGGCGGGGCTTCATCGCCATCGCCGTGGTGGTCCTGGGTCGCTGGAATCCGGTCCTGGTCCTCCTCGCGGCCCTCT
>CAKZOQ010000510.1 GCA_937136445.1 uncultured Gemmatimonadota bacterium | reverse complement strand
CCGGCGAAGAGGAGGAGCTGGAACTGACTCACCAGGTGGCTCGCCGTATACGGCACGTAGTCCACGGCGTAGGGGAGGATCTCGTAGAGGGGGGCCGGATAGACGCCCAACCCGATGCAGATGAAGCTGAAGAACCACATGGGCCAGCGCATGAAGGCCGGCGGATCCGAGGGCCGGAGCCCCGAGTCCTTCTGGAAGAAGACGAACCAGGGGAACTTGATGCCGGCGTGCAGGAAGACGCCGGCGGAGGCCGCCGTGAGGATGAACCAGGCCAGCGCGATGTGCTCGTCCGCGGCCGCCTGGTTGATCATGGACTTGCTGATGAAGCCCGAGGTGAAGGGGAAGGCGGAGATGGCCAGCGCCCCGATGATCCCGGCGATGGCCGTCACCGGCATGGTGCGGAAGAGTCCGCCCAGGTCGGTGCACTTCCGCTTGCCGGTCATGTAGAGGACGCTCCCCGCCGACATGAGCAGGAGGGCCTTGTAGATGATGTGGGCGAAGGCGTGGGCCGTGGCGCCGTTCAGCGCCATCTCCGTCCCGATGCCGATTCCCGTCACCATGAACCCCACCTGGTTGACGATGGAGTACGCCAGGATGCGGCGCATGTCGTTCTCGAGGAGCGCGTAGATGATCCCGTAGACGGCCATGTAGAGGCCGATGAAGATCAGGATGCGCGTCCCCGGGAAGCCGATCATCAGGGTGAAGACGGCGGTCTTGGTGGTGAAGGCGCTGAGGAAGACCATCCCGCTGGGGCTGGCTTCCGGGTAGGCGTCGGCGATCCAGGCGCCCAGGGGGGGGGCGCCGGCGTTCACCAGCATCCCCGCCAGCATCATCCATTCCGGCCAGGAATCGGCGGTCATGGCGGTGAACTCCACCGACCCGGTGGCGGCGATGTGGGACACGATGCCCACCATGAGGATCACCCCGCCCAGAAGGTGCACCAGCAGGTAGCGCATGCTGGCCCGGTATGCGCCGGGCTGGTCCGAGGCCCAGAGCACCAGGGTGGAGCCCACCGCCATGAGCTCCCAGAAGACGAACATGGTGACCAGGTCGCCGGAGAAGGTCACGCCGATGGCGCTCCCGGCGTAGGCGAAGGCCGCAACCAGCTCCAGCACCGAGGCGATGCGGAGGGCGTACAGCCCCCCGGCGAAGGCCATGATGCTGAAGACGGTGGCGAAGACCCGCCCGGTGGCGCTCCAGGCCACCGGCTCCAGCGTGTACTCCAGGAAGGAGACGCTGGTGACGTGGCCCTCCGGCACGGCCCAGACGGCGGCCAGCGTCAGGAGGGGCAGGATCAGGACCAGGGCCTCCCGGAGTCGTCCCCGGACGGTGGGGAGGAGGAAGGCCCCCAGCAGCAGGATGAGTCCCGGCGGGAAGGTCACGCTCACGACGGGCTCCCGTGGTGGGAGTCCCCGGCGTGCTCACTGGGTTCCCCGGCGGCTTCCTGGGCCGCGTGGGCGGCCGCCTCTCCCGTCTCCTCCGTCCAGGACCCCGCTTCGCCGGGCTCGCCCTGGGGCTCGTAGTATTCCTCCGGGCGCTTCAGGAAGATGCCCAGGACCTTGGCCCCGACCACCATCGCCACGCAGGTGGTGAAGCCGAACCAGGCGTAGAAGGCGAAGGTGCCGTCGACGCCGAAGTGCTCGTAGTGCTCCACGAAGAAGTCCCCGGCGGCGATGCCGGCGAGGATGACCCCGAAGACGATCCAGAGCATGCGGATGGTCTCCGGCCTCACCAGCCAGTGGGTCGGCTCGTCCGGGGGGGCCGTGGGGGGCTGGCCGGGCGTGGTCAGGTCGGCCATCAGTCCCCCAACCCCGCGGTGAGTCCCGACTCCCCCACGGCCCGGGCCAGCTCCAGCGGAACGTCCGGGAAGAAGAAGAGGAGGACGGTGAGGGCGGCGGTGGTGGTGAGGGCCGCCACGATGGGCCACGGAGCCTCCCCGTGATCCCAGTCCACATGCCACGGGTCGTGGCCGTCGGCGTAGGCGGCGCGGAGCGGTTCTTCGGACTGGAAGAAGGCCATGTAGAGGATGGGAGCGAAGTACGCGGCGTTCAGGAGGGTGGAGAGGATCAGCACGCCGAAGGCCACCATCTGCTCGGCCTGGAAGGCGCCGATCATCATGTACCACTTGCTGATGAAGCCACCCGCGGGAGGCAGCCCGATCATGGAGAGGGCGCCCACGGCGAAGGCGCCCATGGTCCAGGGCATGCGCCACCCCACGCCTCGAAGCTGGAAGATCTCCGTCTTGTGGGCGGCGGTGTAGAGCGCCCCGGCGGCGAAGAAGAGGGTGATCTTGCCGAAGGCGTGGGCCACGATGTGGAGCGATCCCCCGGTGGCTCCCATGGAGCTGAAGAGCGCCGCCGCCAGGATGATGTAGCTGAGCTGACTCACCGTGGAATAGGCCAGCATCTTCTTGAGATTCCCCTGCTGGATCAGGATCCGGAGGGCGACGATGGAGGCCGACAGCACCGTGAAGCCGGAGATCCAGAGGAGCCACTGGGTGGTGTCCAGGCTCGCCAGGAAGTCGATGCCGAACACGTAGACGACGATCTTCACCACGCTGAAGACGCCGGCCTTCACCACCGCCACGGCGTGCAGTAGGGCGGAGACGGGCGTGGGCGCCACCATGGCCGCAGGAAGCCAGCGGTGCACCGGCATGAGGGCCGCCTTCCCGATGCCGAACATGAAGAGCATCAGGAGGAGGCCGGCCATCCCGGGCTGGACGTTCCCGGCCAGGATGCCGCCCGGGGTGAACTCCAGGGTCCCGGCCAGGACCGAGGTCCAGACGATCGCCAGCAGGAGGAGCCCGATGGAGGTGGTCACCAGGATGCCGAGGTAGACCCGCCCGGCCTTCATGGCGTCTTCGTTGCCCTTGTGCGTCACCAGGGGGTAGGTGCTGAAGGTGAGCACCTCGTAGAAGACGAAGAGGGTGATGAGGTTGCCGGCGAAGGCGATCCCGAGGGCGCTGAAGATGGCCAGGGCGAAGCAGAGGTAGAACCGGGTCTGCTTCTTCTCGTTGTTGCCCCGCATGTAGCCGATGGAGTACAGCGAGTTCACCGGCCAGAGGAGGGCGGCGACCCCGGCATAGATCATCCCCAGGGGCTCCAGGCGGAAGCGGAGCTCGAGACCGGGGAGCATCTCGATGAGGGTGAGCTCCGGACGGCCGCCCTCCAGGACCCCGGGGACCAGGTTGGCCACCAACGCCAGGGTGATGCCCGCCGTCACCAGCGTCACCGATTCCCGGAGGTTGGGCCAGGACCCGGTGAGGACGATGAGGAGCCCGCCCACCAGCGGCGTCAGGAGCGCCGCGATCATGAGGTTCTCGGGACTCACGGCGCCCCCTCACCCAGGAGGATGCGGGCCGCGTCTCCGGCGATGCGCGAGGTGAGCGAGGCGTCCACCCCGAAGTAGACGTTCACGAAGACCAGGGCCCAGGTGGGGATGAGGAGGGCCAGGGGCGCCTCGAGGGCACCGTCGTCGTCCTCGGAGCCCGGGAATTCGTGGAAGTAGGCCACCTCGATGACCTTCCAGACGTAGATGACGGCCATGAGCGAGGTGATGAGGACCAGCACCGCCACCGGCCACCAGCCCTTCTCGAGGGCCCCCGTGATGAGGTACCACTTGCTGATGAAGCCCACCGTGAGGGGCACCCCGATGAGGGAGAGCCCTCCGGCGACGAAGGCGCCCATGGTCCAGGGCATGCGCTTGCCCAGCCCGCGCATGGCCTCGAGCTCCACCGAGCCCACCCGGTAGAAGACCGCGCCCAGCGCCATGAAGAGGACCGCCTTCATCAGCGCGTGGTTGAAGAGGTGGATGATGCCCGCCGTGAGCCCCATCACCGTGGCGAAGCTGATGCCCAGCACCATGTAGCCGATCTGCGCCACCGACGAATAGGCCAGAAGCCGCTTGGCGTTGTCCTGGTAGATGGCCACCAGCGACATGCTGAAGATGGCCACCAGCGACAGGGGCAGCAGGATCATGTCGACGTTCATCACGTCGAAGGCGAAGGCCGCCCCGAAGACCGTGAAGAAGAACCGGAGCATCATGTACACCGCCACCTTGGTCGCCGTGGAGGCGATGAAGGCCGTCACGGTGGAGGGGGCGAAGGTGTAGGCGTTGGGCAGCCAGAGGTGCAGCGGGAAGAGGGCCAGCTTCAGGCTGAAGCCGACCGTCAGGAAGGCGAAGGCCACGGGGATGGTGCGGGTGTCCATGACGGCCGGGAGGCGCTCCGCCAGGTCCATCATGTTCAGCGTCCCGGTCATGCCGTACATGAGGCCGATGCCGATGACGATGAAGGTGGCGCCCACCGATCCCATGATCAGGTATTGGTAGGACGAGGTGAGGGCCCGCCGATCCTGGCCCATGGCGATGAGCCCGTACGCCGAGAGCGAGCTGATCTCGAGGAAGACGAAGACGTTGAAGACGTCGCCGGTGACGGCGATGCCCAGAAGTCCCGTCATGCAGAGGATGAAGGCGGCATAGAAGAGGGGGATCCGATCCCGCTCCAGCTCTCGCTCCACACTCCTCAGGGCGTACAGCGCCGTGATGGCGCCGATGGTGGCCACGATGAGGATGACCCAGGCGTTTACCGCATCCACGCGGTACTCGATGCCCAGCGGCGGCGACCAGCCCCCGAGCTCGTAGCGGATGACGCCCTCCTCCATCACCCGGCCCAGGAGGCCGGTGGCGGCGTAGAGCGCCCAGCCGGCAGCTCCCACCGTGATGGCCCAGGCCACCCTCGGGTGAGGGACCAGCGCCGCCACGGGCGCCGCCAGGAGCGGCACCACGACGAGAAGAACCGGGAGGTGCTCGCTCACAGCGACTCGTCCATGTCGTGGATCTCGTCCTCTTCGATGGTGCCGTAGCTCTCCTTGATGCGAATCACGAGGCTCAGCCCCACGGCCGTCGTGGCGATGCCCACGACGATGGCGGTGAGGATGAGGACGTGGGGCAGCGGATTGCTGTAGAGCACCTCCCCTGCTCCGGAGGCGTGGCCGGCGGCCTCGGCTGTCTGGCCGGCGGCCTGAGCCACCTCTGCGGCGGCGTTTGCCAGCACCTCGGCGGCCTGGTCAGCTCCCCCCACCGCATGGCCACCCGCATCCTCCGCGGCGTGGTCGTCCCCACCGTGCCCGCCCATGAGGATGGGAGCCGTGCCTCCGGCGACCTTCCCCAGGCTGATGTACATGATGAAGACGGAGGTCTGGAAGAGGCTCAGGCCCAGGAGCTTCTTCACCAGGTTGCCGCGGCTGATGAGGATGTAGAATCCCACCATCATCAGGAGGATGACGACCTCGTAGTTGTAGTGGCCGACGAGGAAGTTCACGAGTCGATCCTCCCTCGGCCCGCGAAGGCGTAGAAGGTCGCCACCATCACGCCGAAGACCGTCACGAGCACGCCGAACTCCACCAGGAGGATGCCGTAGTGCTGGCCGTGCTCCGGATCGTGGGCGAGGACGTCGTAGTTCAGGAACTCCGCACCCAGACCCATGGTGAGGAGCCCCACCCCGGCGAAGATCAGCACGCCCAGCGCGCTGCAGAGGTACGGGATCCAGGGCGGGAGCACCCGGAGGGTGTTGCCCAGGCCGTAGACCAGCGCGTAGAGGATGAAGGCGGCGGCGAAGATCACCCCGGCCTGGAAGCCTCCGCCCGGCCCGTAGTCCCCGTGGAACTGCACGTAGAGCGCGAAGACCAGGATGAAGGGAATGAGGAGCTTCGCCCCGACGCGGAGGATCACCTTGTCATCCATGGGGAGCCTCGCGGTCCGGGTCGGCGTCGTCGTCCCCACCCCGGGAGGTCGTGCCGCCCGGCGTCCGTTCGTCCGGGTCGGGATCCCGATCCGACCAGACGCTGATCCAGCCCCGCTCCTCGTCCCAGACCCGGATGGGGCGGCGGCCCCGGGCCAGGAGGAGGAGCACCGCCACCAGCGCGGTGAAGACCACGGTGGTCTCGCCCATGGTGTCGTAGCCCCGGTAGGAGGC
>CAKZOQ010000509.1 GCA_937136445.1 uncultured Gemmatimonadota bacterium | reverse complement strand
TGGTGGAGCAGGACCCCCAGATCTCCCAGCAGTTCAGCCTCTGGCGGACCGGGGGCAGCGAGGTCTGGACCGGCCACCTCCACCTGGTCCCCGCCGGCGACCGCCTCCTCTACATGGAGCCGGTCTACCTGGCGGCGGAATCCGACGCCATCCCCGAGCTTCGTCGCTTCGTGGTGAGCGACGGCTCCCGGGTGGCCATGATGGAGGAGCTCTCCCAGACCATCGCGGCGCTGGCCGGCGCCGAGGTGGCTCCGCCCGCGACCGAGGACGGCGCCTCGGCGGGCGGCGGCATGCCGGCACCGACGGCAGCCTGGCCCATCGAGGCCCTGGAGCTCCTGGACGAGGCGGAGTCCCGGCTGCGCGGAGGGGATTGGGAGGGCTTCGGCGTCGCGCTGGAGGAGCTCCGGACCCTTCTCGGCGAGCTGGCGGGGACTTCCGAGGGCCAGGGGGACTCTGGGACGGGGTCGGGAGGTCCACCGGGGGGCGCATAGGTCGCGTCCTGTCAGGCGATCCGCGCCGTTGATCCCCCCTCCGGCCGCCGGTAGGTTACCAGGCTGTGGCGGCCTCCGGGACTCCCTCCCGAGGGAGATCCGTTTCCGCCGGTGAATCCCTTGCCGGCATCACGCTTCCGACAACCCAGGACCCGATGGACATCCACGAGTATCAGGCCAAAGAGCTCTTCCGAGGAGCCGGCATTCCCGTGCCCCCCGGCGAGATCGCCACCACCCCCGACGAGGCCGAGGAGATCGCCGGCCGCTACGGCGGCATGGTGGTGGTGAAGGCCCAGGTCCACACCGGAGGTCGGGGCAAGGCCGGCGGCGTCAAGCTGGCGAAGGACGCTGCCGAGGCCCGGGCCCACGCCGAAGCCATCCTGGGGATGGACATCAAGGGGCTCACCGTGGAGAAGGTGCTGGTCACCCCGGGCGAGGACATCGCCACGGAGGCCTACGTCGGTGTGCTCATGGATCGGAAGAAGCAGGCCGCCACCTTCATGGTCTCCCCCGAGGGCGGAGTGGACATCGAGGCGGTGGCCGAGGAGAACCCGGAGGCCATCCGGAAGCTGACGGTGGACCCGCGCTACGGGCTCCTCCCCCACCAGGCCTACTGGCTCGCCAACTTCCTCTACGAAGACAAGGCGTTGGCCCGGCAGGCCACCAAGATCATCGGGCAGCTCTACGAAGCCTTCCAGGCCAACGGCTGCTCCATGGCGGAGATCAACCCGCTCATCACGACGCCCGACGGCGAGCTGAAGGCCATCGACGCCAAGGTGAGCATCGACGACTCCGAGCTCTTCCGGCTCCCGGACGTCGCCGCCATGCGGGATACCTCCGACGAACCGGCTGCCGAGATCAAGGCCCGGGAGGCCGGGCTCAGCTACGTGAAGCTCGACGGAGACGTGGGCTGCTGCGTCAATGGTGCAGGTCTCGCCATGGCCACCATGGATCTGGTGAAGTACTACGGCGGGGAACCCGCCAACTTCCTGGACATCGGGGGCTCGTCCAATCCGGACAAGGTGGTGTCGGCGTTGGAGATCATCACCGCCGACCCCAGCGTGAAGTCCATCCTGTTCAACATCTTCGGTGGCATCACCAGGTGCGACGACGTGGCCAACGGCCTCGTGGAAGCCACCTCCCGCATCGACATCGACCTCCCCATCGTCATCCGCCTCACGGGCACCAACGAGGAGGAGGCGCTGCAGATCCTCGAAGACAACGGTTTCTCGGCCTACTCCTCCATGGATGACGTGGTGGAGAAGGCCGTCGAGCTCGCGAAGGCGTAGAAGGGACAGACAACGACATGGCGATTTTCATCGATTCCGATACCAAGCTGGTCGTCCAGGGCATCACCGGCCGGGACGGCTCCTTCCACACGACCGAGATGATGGAGTACGGCACCCAGGTGGTGGCCGGCGTCACTCCGGGGAAGGGCGGGCAGACCTTCGAGGGGCCGGACGGCGCCTCCGTACCCATCTTCAACACCATGGACGAGGCGGTGGCCGAGACCGGCGCCAACACGTCAGTGATCTACGTGCCACCAGCCTTTGCCGCAGGCGCCATCATGGAGGCCGCCGACTCCGGGGTGGACCTGGTGGTGGCCATCACCGAGGGCATCCCGGTGCTGGACATGGCCCGGGCCCACGCCTTCGCCCGGGACCAGGGCGTCCGTGTCCTGGGTCCCAACTGCCCCGGGATGATCTCCCCCGGAACGTCCAAGGTGGGCATCCTGCCGGCGCAGATCGTCGAGGAGGGCCCGGTGGGCGTCGTCTCCCGATCGGGGACCCTCACCTACGAGGCGGTCTTCGCGTTGACCAACCTCGGACTGGGTCAGACCACCTGTGTGGGCATCGGCGGAGATCCGCTCATCGGGACCAACTTCATCGACTGCCTGGAGGCCTTCGAGGCCGATCCGGACACCGAGGCCATCGTCATGATCGGGGAGATCGGTGGCACGGACGAGCAGGAGGCCGCCGCCTACGTCGAGGAGCACGTCTCCAAGCCGGTGGTGGGGTTCATCGCCGGCCAGACGGCCCCTCCAGGACGGCAGATGGGCCACGCTGGCGCCATCATCTCCGGCTCGGCAGGGACGGCGGAGGAGAAGATGAAGGCGTTCGAAGACCACGGCATCGCCGTGGCGAAGCGCCCGGTGGACATCGCCGGGCTCATCCAGGAACGACTGGCGTAGCGCCCGTCGTTCCCTTTCCACCGAAGCGGCCCGGTCCCGGGGGCGGGCGACCTCGCCCCGGGGGCTGCCGCGGAGGGGTATGCTCATGAAGCTGCTGGATCTGTACGAGGAAGGGTGGAGTCGCGTGCCCCTCGAGGGGACGACCCTCGAGACGGCGTTGCGTCACCTTCTCGCCGGGCTGGCTTCCGACGGTGTGCTGGATCGGGCGGCGGTGGAGGAGACGGCCGCTGGCCTGGCCACCGGGGGGCGGGGCGAGCGAGCGAAGGTCACGGACCGCATCGTGGCCGTGTTGGCCTCCTTCCCGGCGCTGGCGGGGCCGAAGGTGGCCTTCGGCATCGCCCGGCAGCCCTTCCTGGTCTCCGAGGAAGGAGATCTCCCGGACGTGGCCGAGGGGCTCGTGCTGATCCTCACGCCGGACGCCAGCACCCGGGCCCGTAAGGAGCTGCTGCCACCCCTCCAGCGCGCATTGAAGGAGACGGGACAGGCCGAGCGGCTGCTGGGCGTCCCGGGGACCGGCCAGATCCGCACCCTCCGCCTCCTCATGGAGACGGATCTCTCTGCACCGGACCTCGTGGAGGACGCCATGGTCCCGGTCCAGTACCGGGTCTATCCCGACACACCCCTGGACGAGGTCCTGGACCTCATCGTCCGCAGGGGCGTACGCGCCGTCCCGGTGGTAGGAGACCAGTACGAGGTGCTGGGCATCCTCACCCTGGGCGACGCCCTGGGCCACCTCCTGAAGCGGGGAAGCCCTGGGGCCCAGGTCTCCGCGGGGGACCGGGTGCCCGGCGAGCCCCTGGCGGCCCGCGACGTCATGACCCGCACCGTCCTGTGCGTCTCCGAGGACCAGGTCCTCATGGACGCAGCCAGCATGATGGCCAACCGGGACGTGGAGCAGCTTCCGGTGGTTCGGGAGGGAGAGCTGGTCGGTTTCCTCACCCGCGCCTCCATTCTCCGGGCCCTCCACGGGCCCGGCCGCGACGACCCACCCCCATCCGACGATTCAGAGAGCGATTGACGCCATGAGCCATACCCTCGCTATCATCAAGCCCGACGCCGTTGCCTCCGGCCATGCCGGGAAGATCCTCGCCCACCTCGAGGACGCCGGCTTCACCGTGCGGGCCCTCCGGATGACCCGCCTGGACCAGACTCAGGCGGGGGCGTTCTACGAGGTGCACCGGGACCGCCCCTTCTACGGAGAGCTGGTGGAGTTCATGACCTCCGGCCCGGTGGTTCCCATGGTGCTGGAGGCGGAGAACGCCGTACCGAAGCTCCGGGAGGTCATCGGGGCCACCGACCCGGCCGAGGCCGCCGAGGGCACGGTGCGGAAGCTCTACGCCGAGTCCAAGGGTCGGAATGCCATCCACGCCTCCGACTCGGACGAGAACGCGGCCCAGGAGATCTCCTTCTTCTTCAGCCGCCACGAGCGTCTCGGCGTCGGCTGAGAGCGCTCTTCCGGGGCGTGGCGGCCCGCGTTGACACCCCCAGGTGGCCCGGATACTTTTCACGACTATGCTAGGGCTCGACCTTTCGCGTCTGGACCGAGAAGGACAGGTCCAGGTCGAGGCAG
>CAKZOQ010000508.1 GCA_937136445.1 uncultured Gemmatimonadota bacterium | reverse complement strand
CCGGAGGGTCCGGCGTGGCGGCGCAGTCGGATGCGGGACGCTCGGAGGGGGCGGGGGAGTGAAGGAGACGGTCCGGCCCCGGGAGTCGTTCCTGACGGTGGAGCGTACCGCACGGATCTGGACCCTGGACGAGGAGGTGCAGGCGGAGGAGCTCTGGTACGTGCTCCACGGATACCGCCAGCTCGCGCGTCGCTTTCTCCGCCGCTTCACCGCCATCCGTGGCCGTCGGCGCATCGTGGCCCCCGAAGCATTGTCCCGGTTCTATCTGGAGGGTGGCCAGAAGCGCCACGGTCCGACGTCGGCGGTGGGGGCCACCTGGATGACCCGCGAGGACCGCCTCCACGAGATCGATGACTACGTGGGGTATCTGGACCGGCTCCACGAACGGGTCGCCGGCGAGGTGGGGTCCTCGGTCCCCGTGACCGTGATGGGCTTCTCCCAGGGCGTGGCTACGGCGGCCCGATGGGTCGTGCAGGGCGCGGTGCGTCCGCACCGGCTCCTCACGTGGGGTGACACGCTCCCCCCGGATCTGGACCGGGCCACGGCCGCGGCGCGACTGGGCGCCCTGGAGCTGGTCCGAGTCCGCGGGAATGACGATCCGGCGGTGGGGGAGGAGCGGTCCGCCGCCGAGGAGGAGGCGCTGTCGGACATGGGGGTGGAGTCCCGGATCGTGCGCTATCCCGGAGGCCACGAGATCCATGAAGCCACCCTGCGCTCGCTGGCCCGCTGACGCTGCGGGCACGCCGCGTGCCACCCTGGAAGCGCCCGGCTAGAAATCCCCCACGAAGGTGATCTCCGGCTGGAGGAGGTGGCCCGTCTCCCGTCGGACGGTCTCCTGCGCCAGGTCGATGAGGTGCCGGACCTCGACGGCCGTGGCACCCCCCAGATTCACCACGATGTTGGCGTGCTTGTGGAAGATCCCGGCGCCGCCGTGGACGTGGCCTTTCAGGCCGCACTCGTCGATGAGCCTCCCGGCGCCGATGCCCTCGATCTTCTGGAAGATGGATCCGGCGCAGGGGTAGAGCCACAGGTCCGGGTGGCGCTCGTCCCGCCAGGCCAGGTTCTCTCGCATCACCCTCCGGAGCTCCTCCACCGGCGTGGGCTCCAACCGGAAGGTGGCCGAGAGGACCACGTCGTCCCGGTGGTGGAGGATGCTGTCGTCGTACCCGAACTCGAAGTAGTCGACGCCCACCGTGGTCCGCTCTCCCTCCTCGGTGAGGAGCTCGGCGGATTCCAGGACCTCCTCGATGAAGACGGTCCGCTCCCGGGCCGGCGCCGGGGAGAGGAAGTGGAGATTCTGCCAGAGGGCGCCCCCTACCGTGCTGGGAATCCCCACGAAGTGATGGAGTCCGCCGAGGCCTCGCTCCACCGTGGCCTGGATGAGGTCCGGGAAGGTCTCCACGCCGGCCCCGGCCCGTACCGAGGTGTCGTCGGGGACGTCGACGCCCGCCACCGCATTGTGGATGACGAATCCCCGGAAGCCGCCGTCCCCCACCAGAATATTCGCCCCGCGTCCAAGCAGGAACCACGGTGCGGCCACGGCCCGCGCGGCCTGGACGGCGTCTGCCAGTTCGTCGGGCGTTTCGGCCCGGAAGTAGACGTCGGCTGGGCCTCCGATGCGGAAGGTGGTGAGGGGAGCCAGCGGCACGTCTCGGAGGAGCCGGTCCTCGGGGAGCCAGGTGGAGAGGGCGCGGACGAGGGCGTCGGGGGAGGGGCTCATGGGCGCCGATCAGGAGGGCCGGGAACGGTGGCGGGAAGATAGCCGGGCTCACGGGAGGAAGGTACCGGCCTGTCGTGGCGATGGCCTGCGGAGCGACCTAGCTTCACCCCACCGCTTCGCGGCTCTGGCTTCCTCCTCCACCCG
>CAKZOQ010000507.1 GCA_937136445.1 uncultured Gemmatimonadota bacterium | reverse complement strand
CACCCCTCCGCCTGGAACTGGCTGGTCCAGCTCGGTCCGTCCAGGGGAAGATGACCTACGCTGCCCACCTCCTCGATGCCCGGTCGGGCCTCCAGCGCATCCTGGAGGCGGTCCTGGAAGGCCAGGACCTGGTCTCGTTCGGGGTAGCGCGCCTCGGGAAGGGAGAACTCCGCCGCCAGGACGCCGTCGGGGGTGAAGCCCGGGTCCACCGCACGGAGCTCGAGGAAGCTCCGCACCATGAGCCCCGCCGCCACCACCAGGAGGAGGGCCAGCGCCACCTCCGCCACCACCAGGGCCCGCACCCCCCGCAGGGTGCGCCGGCCTTCGGATCCCCCGCGTCCACCCGACTGGAGGGCCTCGTGGATGCGACCACCGGCCGTCCGGAGGATCGGCGCCAGCCCGAAGATCACCGCCGAGAGCGTCGCCGCCCCTCCGGCGAAGAGGACCACCCGGTGGTCCAGGGCGGCGGCGGTGGCGCCTTCGATGCCCAGCGGAGTGAGGCGGCGCATGAGGTGTACTCCGACCCAGCCGAGGGCCAGGCCCGCGCCTCCACCCAGCGTCGCCAGGACCAGGCTCTCGGTGACGATGAGTCGGGCCACCCTCCCCCGCCCCGCACCCAGGGCTCGACGGAGGGCCACCTCCCGGGTCCGGTCCGACGACCGGACCAGCACGAGGTTGGCCACGTTCACCGCCGCCAGGACCAGGAGCACACCTACGGCGCCCAGCAGGATCAGGAGCGGGGCGCGCACCTCCCGGATGAGGAACGCCCGCACCGGCATGAGTCCGGCCCCCATCACCTCGTTGGTGGCCGGGTGGTCCCGGGAGAGCCGCTCCGCCACCACCTGGAGCTGGGCGTCCGCCTCCTCCGGGGTGGCGCCGGGGACCAGACGGGCCAGCGGCCGGACGAAGTGCGCTCGGCGGAACCAGCCTGCCTCGGTGGCGGCGGGGTCCCAACCGTAGGGGGTCCAGAGATCCAGCGAGGAGGCCGGGAAGGTGAAGGACGGGGGCATGACCCCCACCACCTCCACGGTCCGGGAGCCCAGCTCCAACGTCCGACCCACCACCGCCGGGTCGCTGCCGAATCGCGCCCTCCACGCCTGGTGGCTCAGCACCACCACATCGTCGCCTCCGTCCCAGGTCTCCTCCCATCGGAAGGTCCGGCCCAACGCCGCCGGGACGCCGGCGACCTGGAAGAAGTTCCCGCTCACCTGCGTGTAGCTCAGGACCTCGGGCTCGCCGTCGCGGAGGAGGACGGTCTCTCCAGGCGATTCCCGGTAGAGGGCCACGTCCTGGAAGGCCGCCACCTGGTCGCGCCAGTCCAGGGCGTTGGCCGGCGCCGCCATGGCGTGGGTCCACCCGAAGTCGGGGTTGGTCTCGAAGACCGTCACCAGGCTCTCCTCCCCGGCGAAGGGGAGCGACCGGAAGAAATAGGCGTTGGCGGTCGAGAAGATGGCGGTGTTCGCGCCGATCCCCAGCGCCAGGACCACCACCGCGGCAGCCGTGAATCCGGAGTTGCGCATCAACCCCCGCACGGCGAAGCGCAGGTCGGCCAGGGTGTGCTCCAGCATGGTCCCTCCTCCCGTCGTCGTCTTCGTCGTCCCTCTCGTCCCCTGCATCCCGTGGGCGTCGGCCCCTCGCAGGCGTAGTCGGAGGACCAGCAGCGCCGTCCCCGCGAGCTCCCGCAGCGTGAAGACCGCCACCTGGAGCGGACCACGGTGCTCCCGGGCTCGCCGCCGGTGGACCGCCAGAAGCTCCTCCTCCCATCGCCTCCGGAAGCCCGCCGGAGCCAGCCGGAGAAGAGCCCGGAGCAACCCTTCGGTCACCGGGTCGACCCCGGCAGCAACTCCTTCGATCGCGCCGCAGCCACCAGCGCCACCAGGCGCTTCGACTCGGCCTCCGCCACCGATCGCCCCCGGGAGGTGAGTCGGTAGTACCGCCGTCGAGCGTCCTCGTCCGGGGGGCCCTCGGTCTCGGCGATGAGCTCCTCGCCCTCCATGCGCTGCAGCGCCAGGTAGAGGGCGCCGGTGGAGGGCGCCGAACCCTCGCCGTCCCGGAGCTCGATCTCCTTGATGATCCCGTAGCCGTGGCGTGGGGCATCGGCAAGCGCCAGGAGGATCTGGTAGGTGAGGGGCGTCGGTCGGTCGGCGGCGGGACTCATGCGCGGCTCACGGAAGGAGGCTGGATGGGTCGGTGCATAATGTATAAGTCAATTATACATCACCTGCATGAGTATCGGCAAACGACGCCACAGCCAGGGATGGGCACATGCGGGCGCCGCTCCGGTAGACGGCCCCATGGACGACCAGCTCGGACTCTTCGGCTCCCACCCCCCTCCCGCGGCCCGTTCCGTGGGCCCCGCCGAACCCACGCCCGACGAGCTCCGCCTCGCCGACGCCCTGCCCACCGACGTGCACCTGGGCACCTCGTCCTGGAGCTTCCCCGGGTGGGCGGGTCTGGTCTACGACCGGGAGGTTTCCCGCTCGATCCTCGCCCGGGAGGGGCTCCGGGCCTACGCCGAGCACCCCCTCCTGAGCACCGTGGGACTGGACCGCACCTGGTATCGCTCGCTGGAGGCCCGGGAGCTCCGGAGCTACGCCGACCAGCTCCCCGTCGGCTTCCAGATGCTGGTGAAGGCCGACCGCCTCCTCACCTCGCCGCTGGATCCGGAGGCCCGCTCCGTCCGGGCGGCCAACCCCCGCTTCCTGGACGTCGACTTCGCGCGGGAGGTCGTCGTGGGTCCTTTGGTAGAAGGGCTGGGGGAGCATCTCGGTCCCCTCCTCTTTCAGTTCTCCCCCATGCCGGCTTCGCTGGTGGACGGGGCCACCTCCTTCGCAGAGCGGCTGGCAGACTTCCTGGGTGCTCTGCCCCGAGGTCCCCTCTACGCCGTGGAGCTCCGGACCCCCGCCCTCCTCACCGACGCCTATGCCGAGGCGCTGCGCGAGGCCGGCGCCGCCCACGCCCACACCGTCCATCCCGCCATGTCGTCGCTCTCCGAGCAGCTCCGGGCCATCCCCCCGGATCGGGGCCCGGCGCTGGTGGTCCGCTGGATGCTCCACGCCGGACTCCGGTACGAGGCGGCGAGGGACCGCTACGCGCCCTTCCACGAGATGGTGGATGAGGACGTGGGCTCCCGGCGGGGGATCGCGGCGGCGGTGAAGGCGGCGCTGGAAGCCGGGCGAGAGGCCTTCGTGGTGGTGAACAACAAGGCCGAAGGCTCCTCCCCGCGGTCGGTGACGGAGCTGGCCCGGACGCTGGTAGCTCCCTGACGCCTCAGGCGTCGTCCAGGTCGAGCCCGGCCCCGCCGGTCCTCTCCGGCCCCTCGGCCACCAGCTCCAGGAGCCCCTCGACGTCCTCCGCCACCTCGAGACGGCGTCGGTCCGCGGGGCGCAGGAACCCCTCGGCCACCTGGTGGTCCAGGAAGCCCAGGAGGGCGTCGAAGTAGCTCTCGGTGTTCAAGAGGGCCACCGGCTTTCCGTGGATGCCGAGCTGGGACCAGGTGAGGATCTCGAAGAGCTCCTCCAGCGTCCCAATCCCCCCGGGGAGCGCGACGAAGGCGTCGGCCCGTCGAGCCATCTCCGCCTTTCGCTCGTGCATGGAGGACACCACCACGAGCTCGGAGAGGCCCGGGTGGGCCCGCTCCCGCCGGAAGAGGCGCTCGGGCAGCACCCCGACCACCGTCCCACCGGCCTCCAGCGCTGCGTCGGCGACGGCGCCCATGAGCCCGAGCCCCGCCCCGCCGTAGACGAGAGACCACCCCCGCTCCGCCACCGCCCGACCCAGGGCCCGCGCCGCCTCCCGGTAGCCTGGACGCCCGCCCACCGAGGAGCCGCAGAAGACGCAGAGGGCCCGGACGCTCATCGCTCAGCCCAGGAAGGCACGGCGGAGCCGGTCGGTCCAGCCCTCGGGCTCATGGCTCCCCATGCAGGCGCCCGGGTCTGCCTGCTCGTTGTGTTGGGCCGCGTTGTCCGCCACCTGGGGGAGCCGGGTCTCCAGGACCTCCTCCGGCGCCTCGGTCCCGAAGCTGATGACCACCCGGTCCTCGGAGCGTATGGGCTGGTCGTGGAGGGTCGGGACCTGAAGGCCGTTCCGCACGAAGACCAGGCGAGGCGCCCCGGCACGATCCGGGGAAGCGGCCTCCTGAGGAGCGCCCTCGACGACCTCCGGCCAGGCGCCGTCGAAATAGCGCACGCCGGCGGCGGTGAAGAGGAAATCCTCGCCCAGCGCCATCCCCAGATTGGTCATGAGGTGCCCCCAGGTGGAGGCGGGATGGTGAACGTGGACCACGTCGTGGTCGTTCTCGTGGAGGTGTACCCGATCCACCGGTCGGATGGCATCAGGGTCGGTGCGGCAGGCCGCCACGTCCTGCATGAAGCGGTCGGCGGTGAGATCCAGGCGCTCCCCGTCGATGAAGACGGCCCAGTTGGCGTGGTGATGCGTGACGGCGGGTGGCGCCACGGTGGCGAACCGGAAGGCACCCAGGGCCAGGACGCCCAGGATCGTTCCGGTGAGCAGCGTGCCGATGCGTTGCATCTTCGTCGTCTCCGTCGCCTGCAGGTCCACCGCTCCGCCGCGTTCAGCGGGGGGCTGGTGCGTCTTCGCTGAGACGGAGGCGCTCCCCCGTCTCCAGATGGAGGAGGTACAGGGTCGAGGTGGGCCGGTTCCCCACCACGTAGGCCAGGCGGAGGCCGTCGGGCGCCGGTGCTGGTCGACGGCCGGGCGACACCACCGGCTCCTCCTCGCCCGGGGCACCCTCTCCGGCCCCCGTCCAGCCGCTCCGGAAGACGGAGTCGTTGCGGGCGTACCAGAGCCAGGCCCCGTCGGGGGAGACGGCGGGATCCTCTCCCGAGGCGATGCGGCGGGCGGCTCCGCTCTCCGCGTCCACCCGGTGGACTCCAGGGCCCTCCGGGGTCACCAGCCCGGCCACCAGCGTTCCGTCGGGGTGCCACGCCACCGAGGTGGCCCGCCCCTCCACGTCCAGCGCGAGGAGCTCCGGGGTTCCGCCCCGCACCGCCACCAGCCCGATGCCCGGAAGGGAGGATGGGTCCGAGGGGTCGGTGGGAGCCAGGAAGGCCAGGCGCGACCCGTCGGGGCTCCAGGCCGGGCGGGTCTGCGGCCCCGGCGCCTCCAGCAGCGGCTCGGCGAAGGTCCCGTCGGGTCGCATGCGGGCCAGGTCCCCGCCGGTCTCGTACGCCACCCAGAGCCCGTTCGGAGCCCAGGTGGCCCAGGCCCCCCGACCGTCGGAGAGGGGCAGCCCCCGGCCCGGCTCGGGCGGGGTGGAGTCGGTACCGGCGAGCATCCCGTAGAGACGGGCACCGCTGCCCCGGTCCCAGGTCACCGCCAGGCGGGCCCCGTCCGGCGACCAGGCAGCATCGGCGATGAAGTCGGTGGGCAGCTGGCGGTCCGGACGCTCTCGGGCTGCCGTATCGCTCGGTGGCGTCTCGCGGGTCGGCGTCTCCTGGGCCGGCGTCGCCACCTCCGGCTGGGGCCCCTCCGCCTCCTCCCCGGCGCACCCCGCCAGTGAGGCACCCAGGTAGATGCAGGTCAGGAGGCGGGCGACCCTCACCGGGTCCGGACCCGGATGAGACCCTCCTGGGCCACCGACGCCACCAGCCGTCCCTCCTGGTCGTAGTAGGCCCCCCGGGCGAACCCGAGGCCTCCGTAGGAGACCGGGCTGTCCACGCAGTAGAGGAGCCACTCGTCCACTCGGAAGGGGCGATGGAACCAGATGGAGTGGTCCAGGCTGGCCACCATGAGGCGATCGTCCCGGTGGCTCATGCCGTGGGGGCGGAGGGAGGTGACCAGGAGGCCGTAGTCCGAGGCGTAGGCCAGGACCGCCCGGTGGGTGGTGGGATGATCGCCCACTTCGCCGATGGCCTTCACCCAGTACCGCTGTCGAGGCGGTCGCTCGGAGGTGTCGAACGGGCTGGCGTCGTCCACGTTCCGGAAGTCCAGCGCCCGGTCCTGGGTGAGGACGTCCCGGAGGTGCTCGGGGATCCGCTCCGCGCCCTCCCGGATGAGGTCGAGCTCTGGCCGGAACTCCTCGGGCCCCGGGACCTCGGGCATGGCGCTCTGATGCTCCAGCGCCGGCTCCTCCGCCGCATGGAAGGAGGCCGAGAGGTTGAAGATGGCGTTCCCGTTCTGGATGGCGGTGACCCGACGGGTGGTGAAGGAGCCACCGTCCCGAAGGCGATCCACGAAGTACACCACCGGGGTCTCGAGCTGGCCCGGGAGGATGAAGTAGCCGTGCATGGAGTGGATGGGACGACCGTCCTCCACCGTCCGCTGGGCGGCCACCAGCGCCTGGGCCAGGACCTGCCCGCCGTAGATCCGCTCGGTCCCGATGTCCCGGCTGTAGCCCCGGAAGATGTTGTGCTCCAGGACCTCGAGGTCGAGGCGCTGGATCAGATCCTGGATGGTGAAGGACATGGCGGGAGGGGGTTGGAGTCGATGATGGGGAATCGCTACCCCCGGGCACGGCCGGCCGTGCCGCCTCCGCAGGGTGCCGTCGGGGGATCCCGACCAGGGGGCAGGAGCTTTCCCCGGGGCCGTCCGCCGCCTACTCATGGCTCCATCATCCTGCGTCCACCCCAGGTGCCCTCCGGAGTCCCCGTGCCCAGATCCCCGTCCGCCCGCGCCCCCTGGACCCTCGCCCGGGGGGTTCTCCTCGTGTTGGGCACCACCGTCCTCACTCCGCCTGGGTCGGCCGCCCAGGAGGACGTCGCGCCCCAGGGCCTCCCCCGGGCCCTGGAAGGGCTCCTGGACCCCGGCGTCCTGGTGGCGGACGGCAACGAGGACGGGGTTCCGGACCGCATCACCGCCTCCCTCCTCCTGGGGACGACTCCCTCGCTGGTGGAGCGGGCCGCCGCCGCCGAGGTCGCCGCCCGGCTGGGCTTCGAGACCCTGGCGGCGGACCTCCCCCTGGCTCGGGGTGGCCCGGGAGCATCCGGGCTCGGCACCGTGATCGTCGTGGGTCGGAGCGGCCTCGCCGCCGCCGGGCTGACCGGGGCCCCGGTCGACCCGACCTCCCTGGACGCCGGAGAGGGCGCGGTGGCGTGGCACGCCACCGAGGACACCCGCTGGATCCT
>CAKZOQ010000506.1 GCA_937136445.1 uncultured Gemmatimonadota bacterium | reverse complement strand
GGAGCGCTTCGCCGAGGACCACCTCCGGATCCTGCGGGCCCTTCGCTTCGCCAGCCGCTTCGAACTCCGGGTGGATGGAGGGAGCTGGGAGGCCCTCCGCGCGGCCGTGGGGCACCTCCCGGAGCTCTCCGCCGAGCGGATCCGCGACGAGCTGCTGAAGGTGCTGGACGCCGATCCCCGGCCGTCGGAGGCGCTGGAGCTCTACGCCCGGTGTGGAGCCTTGCAGGTTCTCTACCCCGAGTTGGAGACCCTGCGCAACGGGGCGGGATGGGGGGCGACCCTGGCCCGCGTGGACGCCCTGCCGCCGGGCCGGCCGCTCCTTCGGCTGGCCGGACTGGTGCGGAATCTGGCGGGCGAGGATGCCGCCGCCCTCCTGGTGCGCCTCCGCCTCTCCAACGCCCAGACCGATGCGGTGGCGGTCCGGGCAGGGGCATCACCGCCCCCGGCCGCCAGCGCCCCGGACGCCGAGCAACGTCGCTGGCTCGCCTCGGTGGGACGGGACCACTGGCGGTGGGCCATGCGGCTGGCCCTCGCCGACGCCCGCGTGGAGGAAACCGGCGAGGAGGCGGTGGCGTCCTGGCGCCGGCTCCGGGGAATCCTGGCGGACGATCCCCCGCTGCAGGTGGGAGATCTGGCCATCTCGGGCCGAGACCTGATCCGGATGGGGCTCAAGCCTGGCCCCTGGTTCGGGGAGATCCTGGACCGGCTCCTGGACGGCGTCCTGGAGGACCCGGACGCGAATCGAGCCGGACGGCTACGGGAGCAGGCAGAGGCCCTGGCCGAGGGTTGGCCGGACCGCGAGAAGACCGGATGAGCGATCTCGATCTCTTCGGCGAGTCCTCCACCGGCGACCAGTCCGGCTCGCAGGCCGGCGACCTCCTGGCGCCGGAGGCGTCGGCGCCCCTGGCGGCCCGAATGCGCCCTCGCACCCTCGACGAGTTCCGGGGCCAGGAGCAGCTCCTGGGGGAGGGGAAGGCCCTTCGTGTGATGCTGGAGAAGAAGGCACCGGCGAGCATGATCCTCTGGGGGCCGCCGGGCAGCGGGAAGACGACGCTGGCGCGGATCATCGCCGCGGAGTGTGACGTGACCTTCGTGGCCTTCAGCGCGGTCACCGAGGGGATCGCCCGGGTGCGGGAGATCATCGCCGAGGCCGACACCCGGAAGAAGGCCACCGGACGCAGGACCATCCTCTTCTGCGACGAGATCCACCGCTTCAACAAGGCCCAGCAGGACGCCTTCCTCCCCCACGTCGAGGCGGGGACGGTGATCCTGGTGGGGGCCACCACCGAGAACCCCTCCTTCGAGATCGTCCGGCCTCTCCTCTCCCGGGCACCGGTCTACGTGCTGGAGCCCCTGGCACCGGAGGCCGTCCGCTCCATCCTGGAGGCGGCGCTGCAGGACGTGCCACGGGGGCTGGGCTCGCGGGAGCTGGGAGCCGACGAGGGCGCGCTCTCCTTCCTGGCTGAAGCCGCCGACGGGGACGCCCGCCGGGCCCTGGGGGTGCTGGAGGCGGCGGCTTCGCTGGTGGAGGCCGGCGGCACGCTGGACCGGGCGGTCCTGGTGGAGGCGCTCCAGCACCGCTTCGCGGCGTACGACAAGTCGGGAGAGGAGCACTACAACCTCATCTCCGCCCTCCACAAGGCCATCCGGGGGTCGGATCCCGATGGAGCCCTCTACTGGCTTGCCCGCATGCTGGACGGGGGGGAGGACCCCCTCTACATCGCCCGGCGGCTGGTCCGGATGGCCTCGGAGGACATCGGGCTCTCCGATCCCGACGCCCTGGGCGTCGCCGTCTCCGCCCGGGACGCCTACCACTTCCTGGGATCTCCCGAGGGCGAGCTGGCCCTGGCCCAGGCCGTCCTCTATCTGGCGACGGCGCCGAAATCGAACCGGGCCTACACCGCCTGGAAGAGGGCGCGACAGGCCGCGCGCGAGACCCCGGCCGCCCCGGTGCCGCTGCACATCCGGAACGCGCCCACGGACCTCATGAAGGAGCTGGGGTACTCCGCCGGCTACCGCTACGACCCGGACGAAGAGGACGGCGTGGCCGATCAGCGCTACCTGCCGGAGGGTCTGGAGGAGGCGCGCTTCTACGAGCCCGGCCGGTACGGCTTTGAACGGACCGTGGCGGAGCGCCTCCGGTGGTGGGCGGAGCGGCGGAGGGGGGGCGGAGAGGGGCGGGGGGAGGAGGGTCGGACATCCGGAGACGACACGTAGAATCCGGCCCCCGGCCGCCTTCTGCGGCCGCCCCTCCTTGGCTATCCTTCTACCCTGTTCGCACGCACCGACCGGAGGACCCCGATTCCCACCCAGCTCATCGACATGCAGACCCCCGTGGACCAGGCGGTCCTCGTGGGGGCGCCCGATCGCCAGCTCGATCGCCGGCTCGCCGATGAGCATCTGGAAGAGCTGGCCCGCCTCGCCGACACTGCGGGAGGGACGGTGGTGGGGACCATGCAGCAGCGTCTGGACCGACCGAACCCGCGCTTCTACATCGGTCAGGGAAAGGCCGAGGAGCTGAAGGGGCTCGTCCGGGAGAGGGATGCCAACCTCGTCATCTTCGACGAGGAGCTGACCCCCGCGCAGGGCAAGAACCTGGAGGACCTCCTGGACGTCCGCGTCATGGACCGCTCCGAGCTCATCCTGGACATCTTCGCCACCCGGGCCCGCTCCAAGGAGGCCCGCATGCAGGTGGAGTTGGCCCAGCTCGAGTACCTCCTGCCCCGCCTGAAGCGCATGTGGAGCCACCTCTCCCGGACCCGGGGTGGGATTGGGCTCCGGGGCCCGGGAGAGACGCAGCTCGAGACGGATCGCCGGCTCATCGGGACCCGCATCGCCGACCTCAAGGGGAAGCTCCGGGAGGTGGCCAAGGCCCGCGCCGTGCAGCGGAAGTCCCGGCAGGGCGAGTTCCGTGTGGCTCTGGTAGGGTACACCAACGCGGGGAAGTCATCGCTCCTCCGGGCGCTCTCCGGGGCCGATCTCTTCGTGGAGGATCGGCTCTTCGCGACGCTGGACTCCGCCACCCGCACCGTCGAGCTGGGGTCGGGCTACTCGGCCCTCCTCACCGACACCGTGGGCTTCATCCGGAAGCTGCCCCACGACCTGGTGGCTTCCTTCCGTTCCACCCTGGAAGAGGCACGGGAAGCCGACGTCCTCCTCCACGTCATCGACGTCTCCCATCCCGATCGGGAGGAGCAGCGACAGGTGGTGCGAGAGGTGCTGGAGGAGCTGGAGCTCGGAGAGGTTGAGCAGATCCTGGTCTTCAACAAGACCGACCGACTTGAGCAGCCGCGGCTGGAGGCCATCCAGGAGCGGGTCCGCGCTCTGGAGAGCCGGCCGGCCCTCTTCGTGTCCGCCCATCGACCCGACACCCTGCAGCCCCTCAAGGATACGCTGAAGGCTCGGATGCGGGCGCGCCTGGACCACGTGCGCATCGAGCTCCCGGCCCGGGACGGCGAGGCGCTGGCCTCCCTCTACCGCGAGGGCGAGGTCCTGGAACGGGAGGACGAAGGCCGGACCATACGGGTTCGGGCCCGTCTGCCGCGTCCCGTGCTGGGGCGTCTCCACGGCCGGGAAGGGGTGCGGGTGGAGGAGCTCTCGTGAGTCGGGTGGAGCGGGTGATCATCGTCGGCCCCGGTCGGGCCGGGCTCTCCCTGGGCTACGCCATGGTCCAGCAGGACGCCGTGGGCGAACTCCTGGTCTGCGGACGGCGCCCGGAGCCCCCTGCCCACCCCCTCTTCACCCAGGGGCTGGCCGAGTACGTCTTCGGGGTGGCGACGCCGGAGCGTGGCACCGAGGCCGTCTTTCTCGCCGTCCCCGACGGCGCCCTCCCGGAGTTCGCCCGTACCCTGGCGGGTCAGGGGGAAGCGCCACCGAGGTGCTCGGTCTTCCACCTCTCCGGCGCGCTGGGGACGGATCTCCTGGCTCCGCTGCACGCCCGGGGCTACGAGGTGGGTACCTTCCACCCCCTGCAGTCGCTGGCGCACCCGGTGACGGCGGCGGAGCGCATCCCGGGCTCCTGGGTGGCCCTCACCGGCTCGCCCACGGCGCTCTCCGTGGCGCGACGCATCGCCTCGCTGCTGGGGTGCCGGACCCTGGAGGTGCCCGAGGGCCGTCGTCCCCTCTACCACGCGGCGGCGGTGATGGCCTCCAACTACCTACCTCCCCTCCTGGACGCGGCGGCCCGTCTCCTGGAGCAGGCCGGGGTCCCCCACGAAGACGCCCTTCCGGCGTTGCTGCCCCTGGTGCAGGGGACCCTCCGGAACATCGAGGAGCTGGGACTGGAGAAGGCCGTCACCGGACCGGTGGCCCGGGGAGACACGGAGACCGTGAACCTCCACCTCCGGGCGCTGGAGCCCGAGGACCGCCGGCTCTACGCCCTGCTGGGTCGCGAGCTCACCCGCCTCGCCGCCGACGTCCTCCCGCCCGAGACCTACGAGGCGCTCTCCGAGCGCTTCGACGAGGAGCTGACATGAGCCTGCGCGTCTTCATCAACATCGACCACGTCGCCACGGTCCGGCAGGCTCGCCGGACCGACGAGCCGGACCCCGTCCGCAGCGCGGTCCTGGCGGAGCTGGGAGGCGCCGACGGCATCACCGTCCACCTCCGGGAAGATCGACGGCACATCCAGGATCGGGACGTCCGCCTTCTGGCTCAGACCCTCCGGACCCCCCTCAACCTGGAGCTGGCGGCCGAATCCGAGGTCGTGGACATCGCCTGCGAGCTTCGGCCCCACCAGGTCACGCTGGTCCCGGAGAAGCGGGAAGAGGTGACCACCGAGGGCGGCCTGGACCTCACCGGCTCCAACGAGGACGCTACCCGACGGGCCGTGGAGCGACTGACCGAGGCGGGCATCCGTACCTCGCTCTTCATCGACCCGGACGACGCCTCCATCCGGGCCTCCATGGGTCTGGGCGTGGACGCCGTGGAGCTCCACACCGGGGAGTACGCCAACGCGTCCGGCGAGGACCGCGGCTTGCAGCTCGGCCGGTTGGACCGCGCCGCCTCGCTGGCGCGGAAGCTGGGGTTGGCGGTGCACGCCGGCCACGGCCTCACCTACGAGAACGTCACCCCGGTGGCGGCCATCCCCGAGCTGGAGGAGCTCAACATCGGGCACAGCGTGGTGTCCCGGGCCATCTTCGGGGGGTTGGAGGCTGCGGTACGGGAGATGGTGGAGGTGGTGCGCCGGGCCCGCCTGCGGTGATCCGGGTCGACGGATCCTGATGAAGCACCTGGGAAAGGCGGTCTTCGGACTGGCGGTGACCGTCTTCTTCTTGTGGTGGGCCCTCCGGGATGTGGCCTTCGTCGAGGTGTGGGCCCGGATCCGCCAGGGAGACCCCTGGCTCCTCCTGGCCTCGGTGGCGGTGGCGACCTTCGGCTTCTTCATCCGGGCGCTGCGCTGGAAGGTGCTGCTGGCCCCCGTGAAGGCCGATACCGGCCTCCGGGCCCGCTTCGGCGCGGTGAGCATCGGCTTCATGGCGAACAATGTGCTCCCGGCGCGTGTGGGGGAGTTCGCCCGGGCGCTGGCCTTCAGTCGGATGGAGCCGTCGGTCTCGGCCTCCGCCGCCTTCGGCTCGCTGGTGGTGGAGCGCTTCCTGGACGGGGTGGTCCTCCTCCTCTTCCTGGTGCTCCCCGTGCTGACGTCGAGCTTCCCTTCCACCGGGGTGCTCTCCCAGGGCTTCGGAGCGCTGGCCCTCCGCGGGGCGGTGGCGGCGGTGGCGGCGGTCCTGGTGGGACTGGTGCTCCTGGCCGTCTTCCCCCGTCCCTTCGTTCGGATGGCGGAGCGGGTGGCCGTGCTCTTCCCCGGGCCGGTGGCGCGACCGGTGGTGGACGCCCTCGAGGCCTTCCTGGACTCCATCGCCATCCTGCGTCGGCCCCGACTCCTGACCCTCGCCTTCGCCTGGACCCTGGCCTTCTGGACCTGGCACGGGGTCTCCTTCTGGCTGGGCATGCTCGCCTTCGGCATCGACACCGGATTCGTCTCGGCCATCTTCACCGAGGCGGTCGTGGGCTTCGGGGTGGCCATCCCCTCCGCCCCTGGCTTCGTGGGGACCTTCCACGCCGCCGCCGACTTCGCCCTCACCGACGTCTATGGGGTGGAGTCCGCCCGATCTCTGGCCTTCGCCTTCGGCTACCACTTCGGCGGTTGGGTGCCCATCACCCTCATCGGCCTCGCCTACGCCTGGCGCCTCGGGATCTCGTTGGCGGAGGTCGGCGACGCCGAGGAGCGGGTGGAGGAGGTCATCGAGGAGGAACACGAGGGGGCGCGGGACCTCGTGGACGGCACCCGGTGACCCCGCCCCGGCGAGCCCTGGTGGAGGCTCCGGCCAAGGTGAACCTCCACCTTCGGGTCCTTCACCGGCGGGGGGACGGGTTCCACGAGCTCCGCACCGTCTTCCAGGCCCTGTCGCTGGCCGACGAGGTCACGGTGACCCTCGGTCCGCCTCCGATGGCGGGGGCTTCGGGTGAGCCCGGGGGGGCGATCTGGGTGGACGCCGGGGAGGGCATCCATCTCCAGGTGGCCGCCGCCGCCGGCCCGACTCCGCAGCTCGGCCCCCCGTCCGAGAACCTGGCCGTCCGAGCCGCCCGGGCCTTCCGGGAGGCGTCGGGCCTCCAGGAGCCCCTGGCCATCCATCTCCTCAAGCGCATTCCGCCGGGAGGTGGATTGGGGGGTGGGTCGTCCGACGCTGCGGCGGTCCTCCGTTCGCTGGAGGCGCTGGCCACGGCCAGAGGCGCTGGGAGCGACCGCCTGGGCGGGTCGTGGCTCACCCAGACGGCGGCGAAGCTGGGCTCGGACGTCGCTTTCTTCGTCGGCGCATCGGCCCTGGCCGCCGCCACCGGGCGGGGCGAACTCCTTCATCCGCTGCCGCCCCTGCCGGAGCGTGAGCTGACCTTGGTCCTTCCGCCGGTCCAGGTGGCCACGGGGCCGGCCTACGCCGCGTTGGATCGTCCCGACCAGGAGCCGGAGGCGCCGAGCGACGAGGTCCCCTTGGCGCTGCGGCCCACCGCCTGGGATCAGGTGGCCCGCCACGCCCACAACGACTTCCAACCCGTGGTGGCCCGCCGCTACCCCGAGGTGGCGAGGGCGTTGGCGGCGCTGGCCGAGGCCGGAGGCCGACCCATCCTTCTCTCGGGGAGTGGGGCGGCCTGCTTCGCCGGGGGGCTGGGGCCCGAGGCTCGGGAGGTCGTGCGTCGGGCGCTGGGGTGGCCGGTGCTGGCCGTCCGGACCCGGACGAAGCTGCCGGAGCCCCGCCTGGACAGTGCTGGGCAGGGTTGAAGGGCCCGCGTACCTTCGCATAGGATCGTTCGGCGAGCGCTTCGCCACTCCTGCCCCGTGGTGTAATGGCAGCACAGGAGTCTTTGGAACTTCTGGTCC
>CAKZOQ010000505.1 GCA_937136445.1 uncultured Gemmatimonadota bacterium | reverse complement strand
GGATGGAGAAGAGGATGAGGACCGCGAAGAAGATGAGCTCCTCCACCGCGGATCAGCTCCCCTGGGGGGTGGAGCCGGGCCCGTCCTCGTCGGTCCCGGCGATGGCCTTCCGCATATCGGTGTCCGCCTCCACGTTCCGGTACTTCACGAAGTCCATGACCCCCAGATTCCCACTCCGGAAGGCGTCGGCCAGCGCCAGCGGCACCTGGGCCTCGGCCTTCACCACCTCGGCCTTCATCTCCTGGACCCGGGCCTTCATCTCCTGCTCGGTGGCCACCGCCATGGCGCGCCGCTCCTCGGCACGGGCCTGGGCCACCCGCTTGTCCGCCTCGGCCTGATCGGTCTGGAGTTCGGCCCCGATGTTCTTGCCCACGTCCACGTCGGCGATGTCGATGGAGAGGATCTCGAAGGCCGTCCCCGAATCCAGACCCTTGGAGAGGACGGTCTTGGAGATGTTGTCCGGGTTCTCCAGCACCGCCTTGTGGGAATCCGCCGAACCGATGGTGGAGACGATGCCCTCCCCCACCCGGGCCAGGATGGTCTCCTCGCCGGCGCCGCCCACCAGCCGGTTGATGTTGGCACGGACGGTGACCCGGGCCACGGCGATGAGCTGGATGCCGTCCTTGGCCATCGCCGCCACCTTGGGCGTGTTGATGACCTTGGGGTTCACCGAGACCTGCACGGCCTCGAAGACGTCCCGGCCCGCCAGGTCGATGGCCGCCGCCTGGTTGAAGGTCAGCTCGATGTTGGCCTTGTCGGCGCTGATGAGGGCACCCACCACTCGATCCACCCTGCCCCCGGCCAGGTAGTGAGCCTCCAGGGCGTTGGTGTTCAGGTCCAGCCCCGCCTTGGTGGCGGTGATGAGGGGTCGGACCACCGCCGGCGGCGAGACCTTCCGCAGCCGCATCCCCACCAGCGAGCCGATTCCCACCTTCACGTCGGCGGAGATGGCCTCGATCCAGAGACGGACCGGGATGGCCCACCCCACCACACCCAGCACCAGGAGGGCCAGGAAGATGAGGATGGCGTTCGTCAGGAGCATCTGTTCCATGCGGATCTCGTAGCTCGGAGAGAGAAGGAGGTGGCGGGTAGGGGCAGCGTCGTCAGGCGGGGTCCACGCGCCGCACCACGTGCCGGTAGCCCTCGGCGCTCACCACCTCGACGGCGGTGCCCTGGGGGATCCACTCGGACTCGGAGACCACGTCGATGCGCTCCTCACCCACCAGCGCCGTACCCGAGGGACGCAGGTCGGTCAGGGCCCGTCCGTGCAGCCCCAGGAGCTCCTCCCGCGGCCGCGACGACTCGTAGCCGATGGACCGATCGGTGCGGTCCCCGAGGAAGATGCCGCTCCGGGTGAGGCGGCTGTTCCCCGGCAACGAACGGATGAGGGCCCAGGCGCTCACCAGGATCAGGACGATGGTGGTGGTCATGACCATCCCCGCCCGGGTGAAGTCCGGCTCCGTGGGCAGCCCGCCCAGGAGGCTCATGTACAGACCGGCGAAGACCCCGAGCCCCCCCAGCACCCCGAAGATGCCCACACCCGGAACCAGGAAGACCTCCAGCCCCAGGAAAAGGATCCCGGCGCCGAAGAGGATGAGGCTCTCCATCCCTGCGAGGCCCACGATGAAGTGGGACCCGAAGAAGAGGGCCAGCGACACCGCACCAGCGATGCCGGCCAGCCCGAAGGAGGGCGACTTGATCTCCACGATGAGGCCCAGGAAGCCCAGCGTCATGAGGAAGGGCGCCACCACCGGGTTGGAGAGGAAGCGCACGACCCGCTCCGCCCAGTTCACCTCCTGGCTCACCACAGGCGCGCTCCCGTTCCCCAGCGAGCCCAGGAGCTCGTCCAGATCCGCGGCGCCCTGCGCGTACCCGAGCTCCACCGCCTCCTCGGTGGTGAGGGTGAGGAGGCGTCCCGTCTCCACGACCCCCTCCAACGCCACCGATTCGTCCACCATGGCCTCGGCCACCCGGGGATCCAGCCCCCGAGCCTCGGCCAGGGCGCGCATCTCGCTGCGCATGGCGGAGACGATCTTCTCCGACGCCTTCTCCCCGGAGCCGTCCACCGGCGTGGCCGCCCCGAGGACCGATCCGGGACGCATGTAGATCCGGTCCGTGGCCAGGGCGATGAGGGCCCCGGCGCTGAAGGCCCTGCGGTTCACCAGGGTGTAGACCGGCACCGGGCTGTCCTGCAGCGCGTCGGCGATGCGCTGGGCGGCATCCACCCGACCACCCGGGGTGTCCATGTCCAGGATCACCGCCGACGCACCCGCCGCTTCGGCCTCCTCCAGGCTTCGTTCGATGAAGGGGGCGAGTCCCAGCTCCACGACACCGGTGACGGGGACCCGGTAGACGGGGGCCTGGGCGTGGGCCGAGGACGCCAGCAGGGCCCATGCGAGCCCGACGGCGAAGAGGATTCTGGCCATGATGGTTCCCCCGGAAGGGATGAAGGCAGCGTGCGGAAGAGTACCGAGGGGCTCCTCAGCCGTTCCCGGCCAGGAGCTCCCGTGCATAGAACGCTCGCCGGAGCGCTCGGCCCCAGTCGGCTTCCTCCACCGCGTGTCTCCCGCCTCGGACCAGGTGCCGGACGCGCTCCAGCTCCGTGTCCGAGTACGAATGCGCCGCCGGAAGTCTTCGAAGGCGTTCCTCCAGCTCGAGGACCACGCTTCGCGCTACCGCCTCCGGTCCCACCTCGCGCAGGGCGTCGGCGCCGGCCAGAGCCGCCGCCCAGGCCGTCCCGTAGGCCTCCTCCGCGACGTGCCGGCGGGCCCTCCGCTGAGCGTCGCGGGCTCGCTCCACTCCTGCCGACAGGAAGGTCGGGAGCGAGTCCAGGTCGAGGCCTCCCGCCCGACGCACCGCCGCGCCCAGCAGACCCACCTCCGTATCCAGCTCCGCGGGACTCCGCGTGGCGGCGAGATGCTCGCCGAGCCGCGTGTACAGCCCCTGCCGGATCCGGCGGCCCTCCAGCGTCGGCTCCCGCCACGAGTCCCTCCACGACGACACGGCGTCGGGGTCGGCGCCCTCGGCGGACCCGGCGTTTCCGGGTCGAAGCAGGGGGAGCTCCAGCGCCAGGGCCGCCAGGTCGGTCTCCCCGGCCACCAGCCCCGACATGGGGTCGGTGGGAGAGTCCCGGCACCCGACCAGCGCCACGAGGGCGACGAAGACCAGGCCCATCCGCGGCGCACGGGTGCGGGAGGGGGAGGAGCGGGATCGCATCACGGCCAGGCGGCGGGGAGCGGGCGGGTGGAGTGCGTTCACACTCGAATGATGGGGTGCTCGGCCCCGGCGCGCCCCCGCCCCCGACCGGCGTCCATCCCCCGCTGGGCCCGCCTGGCCATTGACCCCGCCCGGGGCGCTCGGGTACCGTTCGTTCTCCCCACGAAAC
>CAKZOQ010000504.1 GCA_937136445.1 uncultured Gemmatimonadota bacterium | reverse complement strand
CTCGAGCAGCTTGTGGAGGAACTCGCTCTCCTCGTCGAGACGCCGCACCTCGGAGCTCAGGCGGTCCACCTCTCCCTCCAGGTAGGCGACGCGCTCGGCGGTGATGTCCTCGCCGCCTCCCAGACGCCGGCCTTCCAGACGGGACGCCAGCGCCTGACCCACCTTGGAATCCAGCACGATGGCCAGAAGGGGGATCAGCACCACGAGGATGAGGATGAGCTGCAGGAACATGGGCAGAAGTTAGACCCGGGGTGCCGAGGAGATCAACGCGACGCCTGCGCCCGCCGGACGTCGGCGGCGAAGGAGTCGAAGAGGCCATCAAGAACTGCGCCACCGTAGCGGGTCAGGTAGTAGAGCGGATTCACCACCCGCTCCTGGGGGACGCCGTCGGGGAAGAGGTGGAGCTGGGCCTTCTCGAGCTGGGCCAGGGCGATCTCGTTCTCCCGTTTCACGGCCTGGGTGACCTTCTTCTCCAGCTCGTCCAGCGCCTGGAAGGCGGCGCTCCGGACGCTCTGGGCCGGGCCCTTCAGGGTGGGGTCCACCCTCGCCACCTCCGACTCCACCTTGGAGACCCCCTGGGCGACGCTTCCCCGGAGCATGCCCATGGCCTTCTGGACCGCGGCGGGGACTTCGTCGCGAGCGATCTCGCCGGCGATCTCGTGGAAGGGCCGCCGGAGGTGGTCCACGTCCAGCCCGAACTTCTCCAGGACCTTCCGGATCTTGGATTCCACCAGGGTGGCGGAACCTCGGGGATGGACGATGGGCATCCGGATGCCCATCGCCTGGAAGTAGTCGCCGAGCTGGGCGAAGTAGGCCATCTCCCCGGGACCGGCGACATACGCCAGCGTCGGGAAGACGGAGCTCTCCGCCACCGGACGCAGGAGGACGTTGGGGCTCAACGCCCCGGCGTCGGACTCCAGCCGCGTCAGGAGCTCGTCCCGGGAGACGACGTCGCCGGAGGTGTGGAGCCGGAAGCCCTCGTGGTCCCGATAGAGGCGCTCTCGCCCGGCCTCGGTCTCCAGGAAGAGGTTCACCCCGTCCTCCATGAGGGTGACCTGCTGTTCGTAGCCCGCCTCTTCCAGGCGGGCCGCCGTCTCCCGCAGGACACCCTCCAGCGCCTCGCTCTCATCCAGCTCCCGGAGGAGGATCGGGCGCGAGGCCTCCTTCACCACCGGGTCCGCGGCGTCGGTGAGGTAGACGCCGAACCGGCCCAGCATCTCGCCCACCACCGCGTGGAATCCCGACGCCAACGTAGTGCCGGGATGGAAGGACGCCTCCACGAGCTCCTTCCAGGGAGCGCTGAAGTCCGAATCGGGAAGCTCCGCCAGGAAGGCGTCGCGGACCTGGTCCACGCCGTTTCCCAGCGAAAGGCGGTTCAGCGCGGCGCCGCGATCCGGATCCGGGTGCGCGGCCTCCGCCCGGTGGAGCTCGTTGTCCATGCCGATGATCGCCGTGTGGTTGGCCTCCGCCCAGTCGTGATCCTCCGAGCCTATCCAGAAGACGGGAAGCACCGGCACCCCCATCTCCTCCTGGAGGAAACGCGCCAGGGCGGCGGCGGTGAGCCCCTTGTACAGGTTGTAGAGGGGACCACAGAACAGGCCGGGCTGCTGCCCCGTGGTGACCACGTAGCCTCCCTCCTCCACGAAGGCCTCCAGCGCACCCTCGTCCCCGCCCGGCGGCACGGTGAGGGCGTCCGCCGCGCGACGCCGGGCGTCTCGGTCGAAGCGCTGGTCCACCTCCTGGGCCTTGGCCTGGTAGGCCTGGCCATCGGTGAAGTGACCCCGGAAGAAGGCGTCGGCATCGCCCTGCTCCTGCAGGTAGTCCTCCGCCACCGCCGACCCACTGGGCCACCCCGTGAGGAGCTCCAGATTGAGGCCCACGGCGTCCTCTCTAGCATCCCCTGACACGTCAGGCTCCTTTGTGGTACGGCTCGTTGCGGAGGATCGTCCCCGCACGGTAGATCTGCTCGGTCAGCACCAGCCGCGCCATCTCGTGGGGCAGCGTCATGGCCGAGAGCGAGACACGGCGACGCGCGCGGTCCACTACGGATTCGGCCAGCCCGAAGGCGCCGCCCAGAACGAAGGCCACCCCCGGTGTGGCCCCCACCGAGGCGCGCTGGAGGATCCGGGCCAAGGTCCGGGAGCGCATCTGCTTTCCCTCCCGGGTCAGGGCGTGGACCTCGTACCCGTCGGGGAGGCGGGCCAGGATCCGGTCGGCTTCCGCGTTCCGGACGCGCCGCGGCTCGGGATCGCGCCCCGGCGCTCCGGCGTCCACCTCCACGGCCTCCAGCTTCCAGTAGCGCCGCGCCCGCTCCTCGTAGTCGGCCAGCACCGACCCCAGGGGGCCCCGCACACCTCCCACCGCCAGCACCAGGAGCTTCATGGCGCCCCCGCTGGCGCTCGGCGTCCCGCGGCGGGGCGCTCGCCGCCGGCCTCCGACGTCCTCGTGCGGGAGGACCGGGCGTCCGGGGGGAAGAGGACCGTGTCCCGGAGGAACCGTTCGTTGTCCCGCCAGGGGTGCTCCCGGAGGAAGTGCAGCCCACGGGACTCCCGGCGGAGGAGGGCGCTGCGGACCACCAGCCCTGCCACCGTCAGGAGGTTGCGAAGCTCGGTTCCGCCGACGGTGGGCGGGCCGGGGTGGCGTTCGTGGGCGGCGGCGAGCCCGTCCACGAGCGTGCGGGTATCCTTCAGGAG
>CAKZOQ010000503.1 GCA_937136445.1 uncultured Gemmatimonadota bacterium | reverse complement strand
GCGACCATTCCGGCGTCGTTGAGCGCCTGGGCGGCGCGATAGACGGCCTTGGTGTGCATGGTCCCGCCATGGATGGGGTGGGGATGGCAGACGACGGCGGCCCCGCGGGCCGGACCGTCCGGTTCCCTGAGCAGCGCCTCCAGCCATCCGTGTTCGACGGGAATCTTCACCAGGTACTCACCGTGGACCAAAACACCGTATATTCAAGTCAGACTTGATCGAAACCACCTTGCCCACCCCGGCGGAAGAGCCGGGGGAGCGGCCTCTCGGACCGCTACGTTCACCGGGGCCGGAGCAGGGGTCAAGGAAGCGAGGAACCACCCATGACCGACGACGACACGGACCTCGAGGTCCACGCCAACGAGCTCTACTGGAGCTCGGACGAAAGCGTGAACACCATCGCCGATGAGCTGGATCTCTCCAAGGGTACGCTGTACAACGTCATCCAGCCCCTCCCCACGGGCTTGGCCTGTCCGGAGTGCGGCGCGGAGTTGGAGTATCCGAACCGAACGGCCCGCGAGCGTGGGCTGGTGGCCTGTCCCAACGGGGACTTCGAGGGCGAGCTGGAGGAGGGAGAGGCCCTGACCGCCGACTCGGCGCCAGCCCAGGGGCGCCTGGGCGACAGCATCGGCTCGGCGGTGGGCGGGCTCCTGGATTCCTCGGAGCTCGGTCGGACCCGCACCCTGGTGGGCGGGGCGCTCCTCGGCGCCGCCGCCGGACTCGCCCTCGTCTTCTGGACCCGGCGGCGCTGACCCCCCCACCTTCCGGGCCATGCCCACCTACACCAGCGTTCGGGACCCGCGCTCCATCGTCACCCCGGAGGCCTTCCAGGTCGCGGAGGAGCTTCTGGGCATGCCGCTGGCCACCCCCCGCCGGCGCTTCGCCGCCGTGGTCGTGGATCTGGCGGTCATCGGGGTCCTGACGCTGATCACCAGCAGCTTCGCGCTGATTCTGGGCGCCGTGGTGGCGGCCGTCTTCATCCGCCTCAGCATCAAGCAGGCGCCGGTGGAAGGAAGCGCCTTCCACCGGGCCATGCGGTTCTCCCTGGGGTGTCTGGGCCTGTTCATCGGCGGGGTCACCGCCCTCATCTGGTTGGCGGTGGGGTCCGGCGTGGACCTCGAGTTCAGCGACGGCGACGCCCCGCCGTCCGTCGTCACGGAATCCGGCGAGGGCTCGGTGGGACTCCGCGACCTGGCGGGCTTCCTGGGTGGGAGCGTCGGCCTCCTCACGGCCGAGACCCGCGACGAGGCCCGGGAGGCCATGGTGGTCGTGGTCCGCCGCGGCCGGGCCGTGGCGTCCTCCGACACCGACATCCGCGGCTCCATCCTGGAGATGGTCCCCGACGAACGAAGCTGGGCCGAAGACGCCCCGGCCATGCTGGACTCCATCCTGGCGCTGGAAGGCGCCGCACCGGCGGAGCCTCCGCCGGACGCCGCCGAAGCCGACCCCGAAGCAGCGGATCCCGCGGAGCCGGCCTCCGAGGTGTCCACACCGGCCCTCCTGGAGGAGTACGCCGTCCTCCTGCGCCGCCAGGACGTGGCGGACGCCGCCCGACTCGACGAACTCCGACTCCTCCTCCTGGAGCAGGTCGCCGCGGACACCCTCACCGTCCTGGAGAACGAGGTCACCCAGCTCCAGGACATCGCCGAAGCCCGCCTGGGATCGGTGGAGGACCTCCAGCAGGCGCTCGAGGAGGCCGAAGAGGGCGGCGGCGCCTTCGGCTGGCTACGGAGCTTCGTGGACGAGCTGGGGTTCGGGTTCGGGTGGGCGTCGCTCTACATGACGGTCCTTCTCTCCTGGTGGAAGGGCCAGACGGTCGGCAAGAAGCTCCTGGGCATCCGGGTGGTACGTCTGGACGGCCAACCCCTCACCTGGTGGGTCGCCTTCGAGCGTGCCGGCGGGTACGCCGCCGGCTTCGCCACCGGGCTGCTGGGATTCGCCCAGGTGTGGTGGGACGCCAACCGCCAGGCCATCCACGACCGAATCGTCGGTACCGTCGTCCTCCGGGAGGGCGCGGCCCGCGTCGACGACTGGGAATCCGCGCTGTGACCGCCCTGTCTCCCCCCACCCCCGCCGCACCATGAGCCCCATCGACAAGGACCGCTTCGACCTCGAGGCCCTCCCCGAGGGTGACTTCGACCGGAGCCTTCACGGACGCTTCGAGAACCGCATCGAGATGCAGGTGCCGAGCCACCGGAACGAGAAGCTCCAACAGGTCCTGGAGCTGGTGAACGCCGACACGGACCTCTACGCCCTGTGGCTGGCGGCCAACGTGAACGCCATGGAGCGACTGGGGATGACGGACCACGGCCCCGTCCACGTGAAGATCGTCACCAACATCGCGGTCCGACTCCTTCGGCTGCTGATCGACGCCGGGGTCCCGCCGGCCGTGGTGACGCACTACGAGCTGGAGCCCGAAGACGCGGAGGTGGTGGTGGCCCTGGCGGCCCTCCTCCACGACGTGGGGATGTCCATCCACCGGGAGGACCACGAGGCCTACAGCCTCTTCGTCGCCCAGGACAAGCTCCGGCAGATCCTTCCGGAGCTCTACGACACCCGCACCGCCACCATCCTCCGTTCGGAGGTTCTCCACGCCATCATCGCCCACCGCTCCGGCGGACAGCCCCTGACGCTGGAGGCCGGCGTCGTCCGGGTGGCCGATGCGCTGGACATGGCCAAAGGCCGGTCTCGCATCCCCTTCTCCTCGGGCTCCCTGTCCATCCACTCGGTGTCGGCGGCAGCCATCGAGGGCGTACGCCTGGACGCCGGTGAGCAGCGGGCCATCTGCGTCACCGTGGAGATGTCCAACTCCGCCGGGCTCTTCCAGTTGGACCAGCTCCTCCGGAAGAAGATCAAGGGAAGCGGCCTGGAGCCCCACGTGGAGGTGAAGGCCCAGCTGGGCGACGAAGAGAAGCGCCTCCTCACCGACTTCACCCTGTGAGGTCGAGTCCGATCGGTAGGCCCATGCCTGACCCCTCCCGGTCCGGTGGCAGGGGCCGGTGAACGTCGAGGTCTCCTTCGGCCTGGCCTTCCTGGCAGGCCTGGTATCGTTCCTCTCCCCCTGCGTGCTGCCGGTGGTGCCCTCCTACCTGGCCTTCGTGTCGGGGCTCACCCTGGAGGAGCTGCGGGAGGGCTCCGCCGGAGGCGCCCGGCGGGTGGCGGCCCTCCACTCCGTCCTCTTCGTGGCGGGCTTCGCCGCCGTCTTCGTGACCCTGGGCTGGACCGCCACCACCTTCGGTCGGGCCGTGTCCCAGGCGCTCCCCTGGATGAACCGGCTGGGCGGGCTGATCCTGGTGGTGCTGGGCCTCTACCTGGCCGGCGTCCTCCGGCTCCCGGCCCTCTCAAGGGAGCTTCGGGTGCAGCTCACCCGGAAGCCCGCCGGTGCGGCGGGGTCCTTCGTGGTGGGGCTGGCCTTCGGGGCCGGCTGGACGCCGTGCATCGGGCCGGTGCTGGGGTCCATCCTCCTCTACGCCTCGCTGGAGACCACCGCCACCCAGGGCGCCCTCCTGCTCGGGACCTACGCGGTGGGCCTGGGGATACCGTTCGTTGTAGCTTCCGTAGCCTTCAACGCCTTCCTCGCCGGCACCAGCGTCGTGCGCCGGTGGGTCCAGCCCCTGGAGCGCATCGCCGGAACCGTGCTGGTGCTGGTGGGCCTTCTCATGATGACCGGCAGCTTCGCCCGCCTCACCGCCTTCCTCGCCGGGCTGGGCCAGCTCATCACCCTGGAGACTCCATGACCTCGCGCTTCCTCCCCCTTCTCGTCGCAGCCTTCGTGGCGGTCCTGACCGCCTGCGGCTCCGACGAGGCTCCCGCCGACGGGGAGAACACCTCGGGGACCGCCCGTGGGCTCCTCTCGTCGGTCCAGGAGGGTGAGGCCGGCGGGTCCAGCGAAGTCCCCGAGCAGCCCGGCGTCCTGGCGCCTCCCGCCCAGGAGGTCTCGGTGGACACCCTGGGCTTCGACTACGGCGATGCGGACGCGCCCATCCGCATCGTGGAGTTCAGCGACTACGGCTGCGGCTACTGCCGCCGCTTCCACGAGGACACCTGGCCGGTGCTTCTGGAGCAGTACATCGAGACCGGGAAGGTGCACTGGAAGTTCCTGCCCTTCGTGTCCGGCATGTTCGCCAACTCCCTCCCGGCCAGCCGCGCCGCCGAGTGCACCCTGGCCCAGGGCGGCGACCGGTTCCGCACCTTCAACGGCCGCCTCTGGGACAACCAGGCAGAGTGGAAGGGAAGCAATGATGCAGAGAGCACGCTCCGCGCCATGGCGGAGGACGCGGGCACGTCCATGGACGAATGGGACGAGTGCATGGACTCGAACCGACGCATCGATCGCGTGCGGGCCGCCACCGGCATCGCCCAGGATCTGGGCGTCCGAG
>CAKZOQ010000502.1 GCA_937136445.1 uncultured Gemmatimonadota bacterium | reverse complement strand
TTCGATCACCGCCACATCATCGCCGGGCAGGGGACGGTGGGGCTGGAGATCGCCCAGGACTGGGAGGACGTGGACCTGGTGGTCTCGTGCATCGGGGGCGGCGGACTCACCAGCGGCGTCGCCGCCGCGGTGAAGCGGAAGCTCCCCGGCGTGCGGGTCATCGGGGTGGAGCCGGAAGGAGCCGCCTCCATGCGCGCCGCCCTGGACCACTCCGGGCCCACCATGCTCACCGAGATCGACACCATCGCCGACGGGCTGAAGCCCATCATCTCCGGCGAGATCACCTACGAGCACCATCGCGACCTGGTGGACGACGTGGTCACCGTGACGGACGACGCCATCCGCCGGGCCACAGGGATGCTCGTCCACCGCCAGAAGCTGGTGGTGGAGTTCAGCGGCGCCGCCACCACGGCGGCCCTCCTGTCCGGGAAGGTGGACGCCGCCGGGGGGGCGGTGGCGGTGGTCGTGAGCGGCGGCAACCTGGACCCGTCGCTCCTGGCCGAGTTGGACTGAGCCGGTGCCGGAGCGCACCCTCACCGACGTCCCCGGCCTCACCGTGGGCCATGCCACCCTCCGAGACGCCAATGGCACCCCCCGTACGGGATGCACCGTGGTGCTGGGCCCCTTCCGAGGCGCCGTGGAGCTCCGGGGGATGGGCACCGGGACCCGGGAGATGGCGGTTCTGGAGCCCGAGCACCTGGTCCCCCGGGTGGACGGCGTCCTCTTCACCGGCGGCTCCGCCTTCGGTCTGGCCGCCGCCGACGGCGTCATGGCCTGGCTCCGGGAGCGGGGGCTGGGCTACGACGCCGGGTCCGCCCGCATCCCCATCGTGCCCGCCGCGGTGATCTACGATCTGTGGGAGGACGAAGGGGCCTCCGAGAAGGAGGCCCCCGGCGGCGCCGCCCCCGATGCGGCCATGGGACGGGCCGCCTGCGACGACGCCTCTCGAGGCCCCGTGGAGCAGGGCCGGGTGGGCGCCGGGGCCGGCGCCACGGTGGCGAAGCTCGCCGGGATGGAGGGTGCGTCCCCCGGCGGGGTGGGGAGCGCCGCCCGGACGGCCGGCCCCTGGACCGTGGGCGCGCTGGCGGTGGTGAACGCCCTGGGCGAGGTGCGCAACGCCGAGGGCGGGGTGGTGGCTGGCGCGCGAGGGCCCGACGGGGAGGTGCAGACCCCCGGGGAGCTGGCGCGGGCGATCCTGGCGGACGGGCCGGACGGGGGGGCGGGACTGCCGGGCAGCAACACCACGCTGTGTCTGGTGGCTACCGACGCGCCCCTGGACGCGGTGGGGCTCCGTCGGCTGGCTCGGGTGGCGGCCAATGCGCTGCCTCGCCGCATCCACCCGGTGAACACCCCCTTCGACGGCGACGTGGTGATGGCGGTGAGCACCGCGGAGGAGTCCAGAGAGATGGCGCCGGGTCGGCTCCTGGCGCTGGCCACGCTGGCCCAGGAGGCGCTGGAACAGGCGCTCACCCGCGGGGTGGTGGAAGGACGCCGCGAGCCCGCCGCTCCCGGCACCTGACCGGACGCCCCTCGCCCCCCTGGAATCCCGTGCGCCGACTCCTCCTCTTCGACATCGACGGCACCCTGGTCTGGGGTGGTCCGGCCAAGAGGGCCTTCCACTCCGCCATGGTGGAGACCTTCGGCACGGCCGGCGACATCGAGGTGCACTCCTTCGCCGGGAAGACCGACCCCCAGATCGCCCGGGAGCTCCTTCAGGGCGCCGGCCTCCCGGACCCGGAGATCGACGCCGGGCTCCCCGACCTCTTCGGACGCTACCTGGAAGGGCTGGAGGCCGGCCTGGAGGAGAACCCCATGGAGGTCCTGCGGGGCGTCGTGGAGCTCCTGGACGCCCTGGCCGAGGAGGACGGAATGGGGCTGGCGCTGGTCACCGGCAACGTGGCTGGGGGTGCCCGTCTCAAGCTCGGTTCCGCGGGCCTCATGCACCATTTCTCCTTCGGGGGCTACGGGTCCGACTCGGAGTACCGGGACGACCTCCCCGGGGTGGCCATCCAGCGTGCGCAGGAGGTCTGGGGCGTCGAGTTCGCCGGTGAGGACGTGGTGGTCATCGGCGACACCCCCCGGGACGTCCAGTGCGGGCGGGCCGCCGGTACCGTGACCGTGGGGGTGGCCACCGGGAGCTTCGAGGCCAACGACCTCGCCGACGCCGGAGCCCATCACGTGGTGGAGGACTTCCGCGACACCCGGTCCGTGCTGGAGCTCCTCCGGGCCTGAGGCCCGTCGTCCGGGCCGGGACCGCCCCCGCCACGCGACAGCGCGTTCGCTTGATCCCGTCCGCGGCGGGAAACATCTTCCGAAGTCATCCGGAGCGCCGCCGCGTCGGCGGCCCAGTCAGGAGAAACCGTGTCGAATCGAAGCGAGAAGCGTAGAGAAGCCCGCAACCAGTCCAGTGGCGGCGGCAACCGCATGCTGTGGGTCTTCGGAGGAGTGGCGGTGGTGGCCATCGCCATCTTCGGCTACACGATGGGGGCCGGCTCCAGCGGCGCCGCCGTGACCTCCCCCATCGAGGTGGAGGGCCTCGGCGACCCGGAGACGCTGGTGGAGATGGCCCAGGGGGTGACCCTCGGCCAGGCCGACGCCCCCATCACCCTGGTGGAGTTCGGTGACTACCAGTGCCCAGGCTGCCGGTCCTTCGCCACCTCGGTGAAGCCCCAGATCGAGCTGGGCCTGGTCCAGAGTGGCGAGGCCAAGTTCGTCTTCTACGACTTCCCGCTGGTGAGCATCCACCCCCACTCCTTCCTGGCGGCTCGCGCGGCCCGCTGCGCCGGCGACCAGGGGATGTTCTGGGAGTACCACACGGAGATCTTCAACAACCAGTCCACCTGGTCCTCGAAGCAGTCGGTGGTAGGGGACTTCGTGGACTACGCCGGCAACGTCGGGGCGGACACGGACGCCTTCGACAGCTGCCTCAAGAGCGATCGCCACGCGGCGACCGTCACCGCCAACATGCGGCTGGGCGAGGAGCTGGGGATCACCGGCACGCCCACCGTCATGGTGAGTCGCGGCGAAGGGATGGCCCGCCGGCTGTCCAGCTTCGACTACGCCACCATTCAGGACGTGGTGCAGAGCCTTCAGGAGGAGGCCGCCGCAGAGGGCTCCGGGGGCACGGGTCAGGGCGGCTCGTGAGCGACGACACCCTCCGGGTTCGGCTCCTCTTCGTGGACGACGGGGAGTACCGCCGGGAATCGGTGCGCATCCCCGCCGCGGCGCTGGACGACTACCCGCGACTCATCGACTGCCTGCTGGAGGACGATGCGGTCCTGAAGCGTCTCCACCTGGACGCGGACCGTCTCTGCGCCGCCTACGTGGAGGATCCGGACGACGACTGATCGGAGGCGGCCTCGGCTCGACTGAGGGTCCACGCCTCCACCACCGGAGGGGGCCAGCGCCCGGCCCGGGCGGCCTGCGCCAAACGACCCGCCTCCTCTCTGGCACGCTCGGCCATCTTTCGCGGCACCCACCCACGGGCCAGCGCGTCGTCCAGCTCGTCCTCGTCCAGCACCTGGACGTCGGTGCCTTCGCCAGCGGGGAGCCAGAGGTCCAGGAAGAGGTCCGTGGTATCCCAGACCCAGGGCGTCGCGTCCGTCCCGCCGGGTCGCCCCCAGCCCGCCGGCTTCTCGGAGAGCTCCACCGGGGTGAGGACGTTGGCGTAGATCCCGGTGAGGGTCCCGTCGGCGCGGTGGAACCGACCGATGTCGTGCCAGACGCCGGGGAAGGTGAACCAGACGACGCTGGAGCCGGTCTCGAGTACCACCTGTCCGTCCACCAGAAGGGGTTCGGGCCAGCTCATCTCCCGGGCCAGGGTGACCACCACGTCGTCCCGCTCTTCCACCACCACCTGGTGGAAGTCCCGGACGCGATCCGGGGGCCGGCGGTAGTGGATGATCACCGGGCGGGACCCGGTGGAGGAGCCCGCACCAGGAGGCCCCATCAGCCCCCGAAGGCGTCGTAGAAGCGGCGGTCGTCCTGGGCCAGTCGTTCCAGGAGGGGGGCCGGCTCGAAGCGCGCTCCGTGCTTCTCCTGGAGGGCGCGGGTCCGGTCCAGGATGCGCCGCGGGTGGAGGGTGTCGGCGAAGCGTAGGAGCCCGCCCCGGAAGGGTGGGAAGCCCGTGCCCATCACCAGGGCCAGATCCACCTCCCAGGCCGCCGAGACGATGCCTTCCTCCAGGCAGCGGGCGGCTTCGTTGATCATCTGGACCAGGAGCCGGCGTCGGATCTCGTCCCGGTCCACCACGCCTCGCTCCGCGGGAACGACGGCCCCCAGGTCGGACCAGACCCCTTCGTCCACGCCCTCCTCCTTGCCGTCCTCGTACCGGTAGAAACCGGCCCCGCCCTTCTTGCCCAGGCGGCCGGACTCGGCCAGGGCCACCAGCACCGGGCTGGGGGCCAGCCGGTCGCCCAGCGCCTCGTGGAGGGCCTCGCCGGCGTGGCGGGACACGTCCACCCCCACCTCGTCCACCAGGCGGAGCGGGCCCATAGGCATCCCGAAGTCCCGGGCTGCCCCGTCCACGTCCTCCACCGAGGCACCGTCCCCAAGAAGCCATCCCGCCTCGTTCAGGTAGGGGCCGAGGATGCGGTTCACCAGGAAGCCCGGTCCGTCGGCGGTCACCACCGGGATCTTCCCCAGCTTCAGAGCGAAGGCGTAGAGGGTGGCGACCGTGATGTCGTCGGTGCGGGCGCCGCGGACCACCTCCACCAGCGGCATGCGGTGGACCGGGTTGAAGAAGTGGAGCCCACCGAAGCGTTCGGGGTGGTCCAGCTCCGCGGCCATCTCGTCCACAGAGAGGGAGGAGGTGTTGGTGGCCAGGACGCAGCGCCTCCCGACCCGCTCCTCCAGCTCGGCGAGGACGGTGTGCTTCACCTCCATGCGCTCCACCACCGCCTCCACCACCAGGTCGGTGGCCTCGAACCCGGCGTATTCCACCCCGCCGGAAATGAGCTCCATCTTCTGCTCCGCCTCCCG
>CAKZOQ010000501.1 GCA_937136445.1 uncultured Gemmatimonadota bacterium | reverse complement strand
CGGCGGCGGCGGTGGGCGTGGGGAGCGCGTGCGCTCCCGAGGTGGCCGAAGTCGCGGACGGGGAGGGGGTCATCTCCGGTCCCGAGGTGCGATGGCGTCTCGCCACCAGCTTCCCGCAGAGCCTGGACATCCTCCACGGCGGTGCCGAGCGCTTCGCCGAGCGGGTGGGGGTCCTCACGGAGGGCCGCTTCGACATCCGGGTCTACGCCGCCGGCGAACTGGTGCCGGGTCTCCAGGTCATGGACGGCGTCCAGCAGGGGACGGTCCAGTGCGGGATGACGCCGGGCTACTACTACATCGGGAAGAGCCCGGCGCTGGCCTTCGACGCCGCCGTGCCCTTCGGCCTGAACACCCGTCAGCAGGACGCCTGGTTCTATCAGGGGGGCGGGATCGAGGTGATGCGCTCCGTCTATGCCGACTTCGGCATCATCAACTTCCCCATGGGGAGCACCGGCGCCCAGATGGGGGGCTGGTTCCGGGAGCCGGTGAACAGCCTCGACGACATCAACGGGCTGCGCATGCGCATTCCGGGGATCGGCGGTGAGATCATGGCCCGCCTCGGGGTGAACGTCCAGGTGCTGGCCGGCGGGGACATCTTCCCGGCGCTGGAGCGCGGCGCCATCGACGCCACCGAGTGGGTGGGCCCCTACGACGACGAGAAGCTCGGCTTCCAGGAGATCGCTCCCTACTACTACATGCCCGGCTGGTGGGAGCCCGGGGTGACCAACAGCCTGTTGGTGAACCAGGAGGCCTGGGATCAGCTCCCGGCCACGTATCAGGAGATCGTCAAGATCGCCTGCCGCGAAACCAAGCAGGACATGATGGCCCGCTACGACAACGAGAACCCGGCGGCCCTCCGTCGCCTCGTGGAGGGCGGCGTGAGCCTGCGCGCCTTCTCCGAGGAGATCCTCGAGGCCGCCTGGAACGAGAGCAACGAGTACCTGCAGGAGATCGCCGCCGAGGACGCCCAGTTCCGTGAGGTCTACGAGCACGTCATGGCCTTCCGGGATGCGGCCTTCCCCTTCTTCGCCGGGAACGAGCTGCACTACGCGGCCTTCGCCTTCCGGCAGATTCAGGGCCTCCCCGTCGAGGGACCGGCGCCGGGCTACATGGGGACTGCCTAACCCCACGAGAGAGGTAGGTGGAGTCGTTCGGGAGGACCCCCGGGCGCCCGCCCATCCTCGTCACCGGGGCCACCGGTCAGGTCGGCCGGGCGGTCACCGGTGCGCTGGAGCGCCGGGGTGCTCCGGTGCGCCTGGCGGCTC
>CAKZOQ010000500.1 GCA_937136445.1 uncultured Gemmatimonadota bacterium | reverse complement strand
CCGCCGGGGCCAGACCCAGTGCCTCCCGATCCAGCACCGGCTCGCCGGGGCGGGTCACGAAGGGAATGATGACGGCCGGGCGGGCCTGGAAGGCGGCGGCCAGCGCCGGCCAGATCTCGGTGGGCTCCCAGGGGGTGAGGGTCACCGCCGTCCCCGGCACGTAGTTCTCCGCGTGGAGCTGGTAGGCCTGGGGGTCGGCGTGGGTGGGGCCGTCCTCGCCGGTCTTCATCCCGGCGTGCCCGCAGAGGAGCACGAAGGGTCGGTACGGCGCGTCCGCGCCCTCGACGTGGCGCCGCATTTGGCTGGAGATGGCATGCACCCGGGCCGGGATGTGGCCCAGGGGGCTGATGAACGCCCCGTAGCTGGCGCCCACCCCCACGTGGAAGCCCAGCGCCGACACGCCGGAGAGGATGCACGCCAGCCCGTCCTCGCAGATCCCCCCCACGCTCAGCGCCCGGGCACCGGGATTGTCCCGGGGCTCCCAGAAGCCGTCGGGGAAGTCGCTCCCGGCACCAGAGACGGCGGTGGAATCCAGGAGGTCGGCGGCGCCGTAGAGCAGCGCTCCTCCGGATTGCCGGTTCAGCCATCCCAGCGCCCGACCCATCTGCTTCCGCAGCGCGATGCTGGTACCCGGCTGAAGCACCAGCTCGTCCGGCGTCTCGTGCGGGTCGGCGACGGCGTAGATCCGCTCCGGGTCCGGCGCGTCGGCTCGGGCCGTGCGGTTCCGTCCGTTCAGCCGGTCCCGGGCCAGCGCCAGCCGGTCCGCCATGTGCTCGCACACCGGCCGATACTCGGTCTCCAGGAGCTCCCGGAAGCGGGCCAGGGTGGTCCAGAAGCTCTCCTCCACCTCCTCCTCGGAGGATTCGGGGCCGGCCCGCACCTCGCCCTCGCCCAGCCCGGGCAGGGTGCGTCCCCCGACGCCGAAGACCGGCTCGATGAGCTCGTGGTAGGCGTCGGAGCTCATCCCGTGGCCGCCGCCGTGGGAGGCCTTCCCGGTGATGCCGTAGCCCCACCCCTTCTCGGTGCGGTAGACCACCGCCGTGGGCCGCCCGTTGTCCAGGGCCAGCGCCCGACGCTGCGCAGAGAGCACCAGGGGCATGTCGAAGCCGTCGGGGACTTCCAGGACGTTCCAGTCCTGCACGTAGAAGAACTCCATGGGGTCCCACTGCACGTAGTCGCCCGGCGCGTCGCCGTCCCGGGTCACCCGGTCCGAATCGATGGAGGCCTGATTCCAGTCCAGGTGGCAGATGGCGTTGTCCAGCCCCGAGGCCGAGGCGGAGGCCACCGCCTCGTAGACCCGACCGGGCGTCAGCCCGCCCTCGCCCTCCAGCAGGTGCACCTTCGGGGCGTCTTCGCCGAAGTGGTCCCGCAACGAGAAGGCCAGCCCCAGCGAGCTCCCCATCCCCACGCCGGACGGCCCGGTGGCGATCTTCACGAAGGGGGTGGCGGGGGTGGGGTGGCCGTCCAGCGGCTTGGAGTCGAACTCCAGGAAGCGAGGCGTCGAGGTGGTGGGGTTGCGGCGGAACCCCAGCAGGTCCTCGAGACGGAGCCGGTGGCGCGGGTCCTCCGGGAGGAGGTCCGGGCGGGCGATGGCCGCCACTTCGTCTCGGAGGGCCCACATGGCGTAGAGCCCGGTGGCCTTGTGTCCCGCCGCGAAGCTCAGGAGGTCGGCGTCCCTCCGTACCGGATCGCCCACGTCGTAGTCCAGCGAATCGAAGAGCACCCCGGTCATGATGTGCCCCGCCGAGACGGAGCCGCCGGGATGGCCGGACTGGGTGAAGTTGAAGATCACCGCGGTGAGCGTCCGATAGAGGAGGTCGTAGGTGCGGAAGCTCGCCACCACCTCGTCGCTCAGGTCGAGCTCGTCGGGCTCGTCCAGGGTGATCCAGGTGGCACGGCGGGGGCCGAAGGCTCGGCTCATGCTGGCTCCTTCAGGGGTGTCAGGGGAGAAGGGGTTTGCGACGGCTAGACCACGTGGCGGACGCCGGAGGCGAAGAAGTCCTGGAATCCCTGGACGTCATGGGCCGCCTCGCCGATGCGTGCCACCGCCTCCAGCAGCTCCTCGTCCCGGTTGGCGATGGAGATGCGGAGGTAGTGCTGACCCTCGCTCTCCAGGGTCCCGAAGGCCCGCCGGTCCAGGGTGGCCACCCGGTACCGATAGAGCAGGAAGAGCTGGAAGAGAGTGGCGGGGCTGGTCTCGCTCTGCACGGCGGGGTCCAGCGATCGGTACGCCGCCTCGATGTCCAGCCGCTCGACGACGCCCTCGATGTTGGGGAAGGCGTAGAAGGCGCCGCGGGGGGTGAGGCAGCGGACGCCGTCGATGGCGTTGAGCGCAGGCACCACCTGGTCCCGGCGGCGCTGAAATGCCGTGACCATGGTCTCCACCGCCGCGTCGCTCTCCAGCGATTCCAGCGCCTCCACCGCGCCCCACTGGTTGTAGGGGGGGAGGGAGGCGAAGAAGTTGATGCCCAGGCGGCGGTGGGCGCGGGCCTCTTCCACGGTGGGGTACACCGCCCATCCCAGGCGTCCGCCGGTCCAGGCGTAGGTCTTGGAGACCGCCGAGGCGATGATGGTCCGCGCCGCCATCCCTGGCAGCGAGGCGATGGAGCGGTGCTCCTCGCCGTCGAAGGTGATGGCCTCGTAGGACTCGTCGGAGTAGACGCGCACCTCCGGGCCCGTCCGCTCCAGGATGAGCTCCGCCAGCCCCTGGAGCTGCTCCTGGGTGGCCACGCCCCCGGTGGGGTTCGACGGGAAGTTCAGGAAGATGAGGCGCGTCTTCTCCGACAGGAGCGGCGCCACTTCGTCGCGGGTGAGCCCGAACTCGTGGACCTCCCGGAGAACGGCGGGGCGGGGGATGCAGCGGAAGTAGGGGATGAACGACTCGAAGAGGGGGTAGCCGGGCGTGGGGTACACCACCTCGGAGCCGGCCTCGCAGTAGGCCATGTGGGCGAAGCCGATGGCCGGCCGGCCACCAGGGTAGATCACCACCCGCTCCGGGTCCACCTCCAGATCTCGGCGCTTCCCCACCGACGTGGCCACCGCCTCCCGGAGCTCGGGGATGCCCTGCGGATCGCAGTAGGTGGTGAGCCCCTGGTCGATGGCCTCCTTCACCGCCGCCAGGATGTGCGGGGGCACGGGGAAGTCGGGCTGGCCGATGTTGCAGCGGAGCACGCGGTCGCCGGAGCGCTCCACCTCCCGGATGACGGCCCCCACGGCGAAGGCCTGCTCCGTCCCGATGCGGTGCACCCGGTCCGCCAGGAGGGCGGAGGCGGGACGATGGGTCTTCGGGCCGGGGCCCGGCTGGACGCTGGGGTTCACGCTGGCGCTCCGGACGAGGGCGCACACGGCCGACGCGCAGTCGGCTCGGCGACACGACCAAGGTAGCGCATGGAGCCCGGGCACGTCATTGCCCCCACCCCGAGCGTCGCTGATCTTTGCCGTGCATGGACTTTCCCCTCCGCCAGGCCGTCCCCGGCGAGTTCGCCGCCGCCTACCTCCAGGTCCTGGTCACCCTCGGCCTCTTCGTGCTCTGCGCCGTCCTCTGGCGGCGCTACGGGAAGGCGTACTTCCTCTGGTGGTCGCTGGCCTGGGTGGTCTACGGCACGCGATTGGGGGCGATTCTCACCCTCTCCTACACCGGGAGCTTCACCTGGCTCTACTGGCACCAGGTGACCACGGGCTGGACGGCGCTGGCCCTCCTCTGGGCGGCGCTGGTCTTCAGCCAGCGGGCGAGATGGCGCTGGCGCTACCTCCTCCTGGTGGCCTTCCCGCCGGTCTGGTCCTATCTGGCCATCTACCGGCTGGACAACTTCCTCCTGGCCGCCGGACCGGTGGTGATCTTCCTCAGCGCCGCCACCGCCTGGACGGCCTGGGCCTTCTACCGGTACGACCGGGACGTGGGCTCCCCAGCGGCGCGGGTTCTGGCGACGGCGTTGGCCCTCTGGGCGGTGCACCACCTGGACTATCCGTTCCTGCGGGCGCGGGGGGCCTGGAATCCCTGGGGCTACTACCTGGACATCGTCTTCCAGATGGGGACGGGGCTGGGAATCCTTCTCCTGGTCCTGGAGGACCTGGACCAGGGCCTCCGGAGCCTCACCGCCCTCTCCGGGGAGCTCCAGCAGCGGAGTCGGACCGAGGAGAGCGTCTCCGACGCTGTGCTGCGCCGGGCGCTGGGGCTCCGGGGGGTCCACGGGGCGGCGCTCCACCTCTCCCGGGATGGAGGCGGATTCACCCATGGCGCCGGCGTGGCGGCCCTCTGGCCCCATGAGACCCCGCCGAAGTCTGCGGGCGAGGCGGTG
>CAKZOQ010000499.1 GCA_937136445.1 uncultured Gemmatimonadota bacterium | reverse complement strand
GCCACCGCGATGGCCAGCTCGAAGTTGTTGGAGGCTGCCGTGAAGGAGAGCGTCGCGGTGCGAGCGTAGTCCGCCCCGGCCCAGCGGCTCATGAAGAAGGTCAGGACGAACATGAGCCCGAAGTACAGCAGGAGCGGGACGGCCACGAGCACCACGTCCAGCGGCCGTCCGACGATGGCCTCCCCCTGGATGGAGAACATCACCACGATGGTGAAGAGGAGCGCCACCAGCGTGACGGGGCTGATCCGCGGCAGGAAGCGTTCCCGGTACCAGCGGTCCCCACGCCTGCGCCGGAGGAAGAACCGGGTGAGCATTCCGGCGACGAAGGGCACCCCAAGGTAGAGGAGGACGCTGCCGGCGATCTCCCGCGCGGTGACGCCCACAGCCGAGCCCTCCAGCCCCAGCCACCCCGGCAGGAAGGTCAGGAAGAGCCAGGCGTAGACGGGGTACGCCACGATCTGGAAGATGGAGTTGAAGGCCACCAGCCCGGCTGCGTACTCGTTGTCCCCCTCGGCGAGCTCGTTCCACACGATGACCATCGCGATGCAGCGTGCCAGCCCGATGAGGATCAGCCCCACCATGAGCTCCGGCCGATCCCGCAGGAAGAGGACGGCGAGCGCGAACATGAGGACCGGCCCCAGGACCCAGTTCTGCACCAGGGAGAGACCCAGCACCTTCCGGTCCCGGAAGACGTCGCCCAGCTCCTCGTAGCGCACCTTCGCCAGCGGCGGGTACATCATGAGGATGAGCCCCACGGCGATGGGGAGAGAGGTGGTGCCCACGCTGGTCGCCTCGTTCCAGGCCGCCACCGCTTCGGGCCAGAGGGAGCCGAGGGCGATCCCCGCCACCATGGCGGCCCCGATCCAGAGGGTGAGGTAGCGGTCCAGGAGCGACATGCGCCGCGCGACGCCGGGAGGAGTCATGTCAGGCGCCCCCGGTGCCGGCTGCAGCGGGCCGTCCCCCGGTCTCCAGGAACTCGGCGAAGTCGTCGGGGAGGTCGCTCTCGCGAATGGCTCGGGTGATCCGGTCCACGTCGCCCAGAGGCCGGAGGTCCAGGCGGAAGGGGAGGGCGGCCAGCCGGCGACGGGTCTCCAGGGTGACGTTCGTGCGCGTCCAGGCGTAGCTCAAGTGGCTCAACGCTCCTTCAGGAGCGCCACGACGTCGTTGGGCCAGGGTCCGTATCCCCCCAGGTCGCCCAGGTGATAGACGGCGTCCACCTCCTCCCGCCCCTCGATGTCGGCGGGGACGGCCTCCAGCGCCGGGAGGTTCCCATGGATGTCGCTCAGGAGGGCGTAGCGCATGTCAGCCGAACTCCTCGCCCAGGATCATGGCCACGGCGGAGGCGGGGCACGCCTGGCGGAACTCCTCGCTCACGGGCAGCACGACGGCCCGCAAGAGGGTGCGCCATCCTCGGTCTCGGAGATCGCGACCAGGGGAATCTCGTCGTCCCGGTGACCGACCGTAGCGTCGGGAGTCGCAGGCTTCCGGGCCCGCACGAAGGCCGACAGGATCCGTCCGTCCACCTCGTCGGCGACGGCGGCGGCGTCCAGGCCCGCCTCCTCCAGCATGCTTCGCGCCTCCTCGGGCTCGTAGACCCGGGTGGGCTCCAGGCTCGCATCTTCGAAGCCCACCTCGCCGAGGAGCGCGGCGAACTCATCTTCGTCCAACGCGCCCGCCACGCACCCCACCCAGAGCTCCATGCTCCGACGGACGTCGTCGGGGATGGCGCCCCGGGTCACGACGTCGGAGACGGCGAAGCGACCGCCGGGCTTCAGCACCCGGAAGGCCTCCCGAAGGACCTGCCGCTTGTCCCCCGAGAGGTTGATGACGCAGTTGCTGATGATGACATCCACGCTCTCGTCGGGGAGAGGGATGTCCTCGATCTCCCCCTTGAGGAACTCCACGTTGGTGGCGCCGGCCTCGGCGGCGTTGGCCCGGGCGAGGGCCAGCATGTCGTCGGTCATGTCCAGGCCGTAGGCCTTCCCCCGCTCCCCCACACGCTTGGCGGAGAGGAGGACGTCGATGCCACCTCCGCTCCCCAGGTCCAGCACCACCTCGCCCTCTTCCAGGTCGGCGAGGGCGGTGGGGTTGCCGCACCCGAGAGAAGCCAGCACGGCCTGTTCCGGGAGAGACTCGGTGGTGACCGAGTCGTAGAGGTCCCGGGTGATGGGGTCGGCGAAGGCTTCGTCCCCCGGGGCGCCGCAGCTCGAGGAGGTGCCGCAGCACGTCCCCTTCGATCCCGCCGCCACCCGTCGGGCAGCCTCACCGTACTTCTCGCGTACCGTCGTCTTCACATCCGTGCTCATGGGACCTCCATATCAAGTCCAATTGATGCATCAGAGCCAAAAAAAATGGACGGAGCCTCAGGAGCAGCAGGCCTCGTCGGTGCTGGTGGTGACCCGCCACCCGTCTTCCGGCTTCACCTCGCCCAGGAAGGCCCGCATGTCCTCCAGGGCTCCGGGGACCAGGGAGTAGTAGACCCACCGACCATCCCTCCGGTCGGACACCAATCCGGCATCCTTGAGCTTCCGGAGGTGGAAAGAGAGGCGGGACTGGGCCGCGTCCATCTCGTCCTGGAGCTCACAGACACAGCGTTCGCCGCCAGTGAGCCTCCGGATGATCCGGAGCCGGGTCTTCTGGGCCACGGCCTGAAAGCGTCGCAGGAGCGCTTCCTCGGGAAGGGTGTCGATGGGCATGCTCCATTATACATCAAGATCCGTGCATATATCAACCCCGACGATCACGGAGCGGTGGGGGCGATCCTCAATCGGGGCCGAGCGCCGTCAGTCCGTGAGCTCCTTGAGGCGATAGCTCCGACCCTTCCACTCCACGTCGAGCCCGCCCTGCCAGGAGCGGAAGTAGATCCATGTGGTGACGACCGCCCCCACCGGGTAGAGGAGCGCATAGCGCACCCCCGCCTCCATGCGGCCATAGACCACCGCCCACAGCCCAAGGGAGAGGGTCACCACGATGCCGGCCCAGGCGTACAGGAGGCCTGTCCACCCACTCCCGTCCCCCAGCAGGGCGGGGCCCACCGACGCCGCCGGACCGAGCCACCCCGAGAGCCCGGCCGCCAGGACCAGGGGAGGCAGCACCCAGAGGTAGATGGACCCCAGGGTGGAGAAGAAGGGGAGGACGGGGCGCAGGCGCCGGGGGAAGCTCTGCAGCCCACCGACGTGGAGGTTCTTCCCCCAACCCCGGGCCAGCTCCCCGAGGGAGGTGTACATCCGGGTGCCCAGGTCGTCCTCCGCCATGCGGATCCGGAGTCGTCCCCCGCTACGGACGGTGTGCTGGGCCATGGCCAGGTCCTCCACGACCTCGTCCTTCACCGCCTGGTGGCCGCCCAGCGCCCGGTAGGCCTCACGGGAGAACATCATGTACTGGCCGTTGGCGATGGCCTCCCGCCAGCGGCCCTCCCGGATCCACGCCTCCACGTTCCAGAAGCGCACCAGCATCGTGTAGAAGATCTGCGGCTGGACGAGACGCTCCCAGAACGACCCCAGGATCTGGCGGCCGGCGACGGTGAGGAGGTCCGCCTCCTCCCCGCGAAGAGCCCGAACCGAACGGGCCAGCAGCTCCGGTCCGTGAACGGTGTCGGCGTCGGTGAAGAGGAGGACCTCGCCCTCCGCGGCCTCCGCGCCCTGCTGACAGGCCCAGGGCTTCCCCAGCCATCCCTCCGGCAGCGGTTCGCCCGCCACCACACGCACCTGTCGGGCCCGTCCCCGAGGCAGCGCCCGGACCAGGGCCGCCGTCCCGTCCTCGCTGCGGTCGTCCACCACGACCACCTCGAAGTCGGGGTACCGGGACGCGGTGAGGGACCGCACGCACGCCTCGATGGATCCGGCCTCGTTCCGGGCAGGCACCACGACGCTCACCGGGGGGAGATCGGGGGCGCGGGGCGCGGAGGCTGGAGGGAGCTCCCGGGGGATGCGCACGAGGAAGGCGGTCAGTCCCACCAGCGTCAGCCAGGGGAGGAGCGCCACCAGGAGGAGGAAGAGGTTCATGGGTACAGCTACCCCGAGGCCGGCGCCGGCTTCCTACTTCTGGGGGAGCGCCGCCAGGACGTCCGCCAGCGACATGAGGAGACGCGACGAACCGTCGTCCTCGGCGGCGACCGTGGTCAGGCTCCGAATGGCGTTCCGGACCTCGCCAGCGGCATCGCTCGAAGATCGACTCCCCCGCGCGTCGTCCAGACTCCGGGCCACACCCACGTAGCCCTCCACCCCGGCGACAGGATCCAACGGGGTCACATCCAGTTCCGCCCAGTAGTGCCGCTGGGAGCGGTGGTAGTTCAACACCCGCTCGGAGAACGGACGGCCCTCGGACAAAGCCCGACCCATACGCGTGACCGTTTCCGGGTCGGTGGCCGGCCCCTGGAGCACGCGCCCCGGCGTCCGGCCCTTGAGCTCCCCGAGTCCGTAGCCGCACATCTCCGAAAACCCCGAGTTCACCCAACGTGTGCGGCCGTCGGGCCCGGTGAGGACCACCCCGACGGGCAGCGTTTCCAGGACCGCCTGGAAGAACCCGGCCCCGGGTCGATCCCACCCCGCGGCTTCGGCGGTGCGCGCAGGAGGGTCCGGGGCCTTCGACCCGTTAGCTCCCTCGGATACGGATGCCGATGGCTCGGGAGTCGGG
>CAKZOQ010000498.1 GCA_937136445.1 uncultured Gemmatimonadota bacterium | reverse complement strand
TTGCATGTGTTAAGCACGCCGCCAGCGTTCGTCCTGAGCCAGGATCAAACTCTCCATTGGATGAAAAACTTGAAGTAGCTCTGACCGAACTGGCGTCTCGGTAGTTAACCGATAACCGTTCAGAAATTATCTGTGTTCATGACCCACTCGACCCGAAGGTCGAACCCGACAGGACACAGTGCCTGTGGGCTTGTGGGCCCGCTCAATCTCAAAACCTCGATTTTCAATCAGCGTAACGCTCGCGGCGCGTCTGACCGCTGCCGTGGAGCAAAACGCAGCGGGCGGCAGGTGCGTCGCCACCTCGCTGCGAGACATGGAAGCTACAAAAGCGATCTCCCGTGTCAACACCCTTTCGGATGATTCCCTCGAATCGTGTCCGGCTCGTTGCGGAGTCGGCTCTCGATGACTCGATCTCGGCGGGGCCGAGAGCAGCAGATCCGGGGTGAGACCCCTGTTCGCTGCAGGACGAAGAATGTCATGGAGAGGCGCTGCGGTGTCAACACCCTCTTCGGAATCTCTTCGGAGGGTCGGGTCGGGGGTGGTCGCGGCGCGCGCCCCTGCCCTTCGGGAACAGGTCTTCATGCAACGTGTTTGTTCCGAAAAGCGCGCCGCTCACGTACGCGCGCGGCCCCAGAGGCCGATGTGTCCCGAGATGCGCCCTCCCACGAAGAACGGGCGGCCCGGGGTCCGAGTCGCGAGCCGCCCGTGTTCGGCGGGGTCCTTCCGGGTCCTTCCATCTGAGGGTGAGCGACCGGATTTGAACCGGCGACCTCCAGGGCCACAACCTGGCGCTCTAACCAACTGAGCTACGCCCACCAGAGCCCCTGCGCACCCGCATGGGGTGGAGGGGGCGCCACCGGCCGTGAGCCGGTGAGCGGAAAAACGTAAGCAATCCCCTCGAAGCCGTAAACGGGCGGAGGCTACCGGGCGGGAGAGCCCACCCGAACCGCCTCGCCCTGGCCGCAGGCTTCCCTGGACCCTCGCCGCCACCACGGGTGTTCGGGGGACGAGGACCGAAGCCCTCTCACTCCCGCACGCGAGGATCCCCATGCCCACCCACCGCCTGACCTTCCCCGGAGCCGACGGCGCCGAGCTGGCCGCTCGTCTGGAGCTCCCGGCGGACGGTGTACCCGCCGCCTGGGCGATCTTCGCCCACTGCTTCACCTGCTCCAAGAACGTGAAGGCCGCAGTGCACATGACCCGCGCCCTGTCGGCCCGAGGTCTCGGCGTGCTCCGGTTCGACTTCACAGGGTTGGGGGAGAGCGAGGGCGAGTTCGGCGACACGAACTTCTCCTCGAATGTGGAGGATCTCGTGGCGGCGGCGCACTACCTGGAGGAGGAGCACGGGGCGCCCGAGATCCTGGTGGGGCATTCCCTGGGTGGCGCAGCCGTGCTCCATGCCGCGGCGAGGTTGCCGTACGTGAAGGCCGTGGCGACCCTCGGCGCACCGGCGGATCCTTCCCACGTCCTCCGCCACATCGAGGACGCCCGGGAGGAGATCGAGGCGCAGGGCCACGCCACGGTCACCCTGGGCGGTCGTCCCTTCACGGTGAAGGAGCAGTTCCTAAGGGACCTGGAGTCCCAGACGATGAAAGACGTGGTATCCGGCCTCGAGGTCGCGTTGCTCGTCATGCACTCGCCGGTGGACGACGTAGTGGGGGTGGAGAACGCTCGCACCATCTACGAGATGGCCCGGCACCCCAAGAGCTTCGTATCGCTGGACGATGCCGATCATCTTCTCGCCGATCCATCGGATTCCCGGTATGCCGGTACGGTCCTCGGTGCCTGGGTGAGCCGCTACGTGGATCTGGGCGGGCCCGAGGCCGACGCGGAGGAGCTCACGGCCGGAGATCGAGTCGTGACCCGAACGGGTCAGGACGGCTTCGCCACCGACATCCGGGTGCGGCGCCACTCGTTGGTGGCGGACGAGCCGGAGTCGGTGGGCGGGGAGGACACCGGTCCTACCCCGTACGATCTGCTGGTGGCGGGCCTCGGGGCCTGCACCTCCATGACGCTGCAGATGTACGCGCGGCGGAAGGGCTGGCCGCTGGAGGAGGCCCGGGTGCGGCTCAAGCACCGCAAGATCCACCGCTCGGACGAGGAGGTCGCGGAGGAGTCGGAGGACGCCCGGCTCGACGCGGTGGACCGGGAGGTGGAGCTCGTCGGCGACCTGGACGAGGAGCAGCGGGCCCGACTCATGGAGATCGCCGACCGCTGTCCCGTCCACCGCACCCTGGAGGCAGGGGTCCGGGTCGACACGCGGGAGGCCCAAGGATCCTGAGGCTTCCCCGGCCAGAGGCAGGTCGGGGACGGCCCCGGCGGCTCAGCTCGCTGCGGCTCCGGCCAGGAAGGAGGTGACTCCGGCGGTTTCCAGCCCCAGCCAGACGACGAAGGCCACATAGAGGAGCAGGAGTAGGGTCGCCTCTCGCCGTCCCAGGCGAAGGTTGGTCCGGGTGGCGGCGAAGAGCACGATCGTCCCGAGGGTCAGGAAGGCCATCAGCGGCGCCGCGACCCGGTAGTCCACCTGGGTCGCCCCTGCGATGAGGACGCCGGCGGGGATGGCCACGAGAAGGTCGAAGATATTGCTCCCCAGGACGTTCCCCAGGCTGAGCGATCCCTGGCCCCGGCCGGCGCTCCGCAGGCTGATGATGGCGTCGGGAAGCGAGGTGGCGGCGGCGACGACGGTGGCGCCCCAGAGGAAGGAGGGCGTGCCCATGAGGTCGCCCAGACCGATGGCAACGATGAGGAGCCCTTCGACGGCCACGACCACCGCCACCACCCCCAGGCCCATGTCCCTCCAAGCCCGCCCCACACCCTCCCGCGGATCCTTCCCGCCCTCCGTCGCTTCGTCCCGCACCACGGAATGTTCCCGTGTTTCCTGGTGCTGCAGGAAGAGGTAGAGGCCATAGAGAAGGAGGGGCACCATGGCCG
>CAKZOQ010000497.1 GCA_937136445.1 uncultured Gemmatimonadota bacterium | reverse complement strand
CCGAGCGGGGGCTGGCGCCTTGCGACGGCCACCGGCGGCGCCCTTTCGGCCCGGAGGGTGGTGCTGGCCACCGGAGGTCGCTCGGTCCCCGCCACAGGCAGCCGCGGATGGGGCCTGGAGGTGGCGTCGGCGCTGGGCCACACCGTCCATCCCACCTACCCGGCCCTCACGCCGCTGACGGCCCACCCCCATCCCCACGCCCAGCTCGCCGGGGTGTCGCTGGAGGCGAGGATCGAGGCGCCTGGAACCGACTTCCGGACCACGGACGGCTTCCTGGTCACCCACCGGGGATGGAGCGGGCCGGCGGTGCTGGACGCCTCCCATCTGGCGGTGCGGGGCCGGCCGGAGGGCGGCCGCCAGGAGCTCACCGTCTCCTGGACGCCCACCATCGAGGACCGGCGTTGGGACCGGGAGCTTCAGGAGGGGGCGGGAAGCGTCCGTACGGCGTTGGCAGAGCGCCTCCCCCGAAGCCTGGTGGACCGGCTGCTGGAGGAGGCGGAGGTGGCGCGGGACACGTCGCTGGCCCAGCTCCGACGGGAGGAGCGGGCCCGGGTGGTGGAGCACCTCACCGCCTACCGCCTGCCCTGGACCGGCGACGAGGGCTACAAGAAGGCGGAGGTCACGGGAGGCGGGGTGGCGTTGGAGGAGGTGGACCCGACCACGCTGGAGAGCCGGGTCGTCCCGGATCTCTACCTCTGCGGGGAGCTGTTGGACGCCTTCGGGCCCATCGGGGGGCACAACTTCCTCTGGGCGTGGGCCACCGGGCGGTCGGCGGGGACGGGGGCGGCCCGCTCGATGGGGACCGGGTAGCCCCGGGTTGTGGTCCTTCCTCAGAACCCCTGATCGCCCACCCCACCTCGGCGCAACAGCTCTGCGATCTCCCCCTCCAGCTTCCCCGTCCCGGTGCAGTAGACGGGCGCCTCGTTCACGAAGCGGTCCCGCGCCCGACCCTCCAGGCGCGTCTCCACGATGGACCCGCCGCCGTCCAGGGGCCGCAACCGCGTCACCAGGGCGAACTCCACCTCGTAGACGTCGGCGCGCTCACCCTGGAGGGCCGCTCCGCAGTTGAGGTAGGCGGAATTCCGCTCCCCTTCGTAGAGCTGCCCGGTGATGCGCATGTTGGGCGTGTAGAAGAGGTAGGGATCCTGGGGGGATTCCTCCACCTCCAGGCCCAGGAAGCGGTAGACGCCGGGAACCTCGGACGCCAGCTCCTGCGCCGCATGGGTGACCTCGACCCGGTGGACGGGCGCTTCCCGCCGCTGCTCGATGGAGATGTTCTGGGGGAGACCCAGCGGATTGTCGAAAGAGCGGGGAGCGCCTCCGCCGCTGGAACAGGCGGTGCCGAGGACGGCCGCGGCGAGGCCGGCGAGGAGGAGAGGGCGCATCGATCCGTCGGTGTGGAGACCAGGTCGAGCCACGCCGGAAGGCGGGGCCGGGCGATGAGCCGGACGATAGGAACGGGGTGGGCTACCCGCAATGCGCGGACGGGTCTACGCGGGTGTCCAGGGAGGGCGTAACTCCGGGGGGCGAAAGGCGTAGCAGAAGGCGACGGGTCGGGAGGGGTCGCCACCACTACCACGGGGAGTCGCTGCATGCCGGGAGGACCCAGGACGCCTGGAGCCGGTACGGCCCGCCGCTCCGAGGTACCTGGGGGCCCCCGTGCTCCCGGCGTGTGGATGTGGGCGTCGTTCGTCCTGGTGGCGACGCTGGTGTCTTCGCCCGCCCTCGACGCCCAGCAGGTCACCGGTCGGGTCCTCGATGCCTCCGACGCCCAGCCGCTCGGGGGTGCCTACGTGGTCCTCCTGTCCGGGGGGCAGGCGGTGGCGAGTACCGTGACCCGCCCGGATGGGTTCTTCCGCCTGGTGGGACCCACCGCGGGCGCCTACCTCCTGCGGGCGGATCAGCTCGGGTACGGTCGGGTGGAGCGGACGGTGGAGCTGCCGCCGCCGGGGACGGCGGTGGAGGTCGAACTCCGGGCCCAGCCCCAGGCCCTGGAGCTGGAGGGGCTGGTTGCCGAGGCGGAGCGCCAGTGCGAGGTGCCGGAGGCGGTGGCGGTTCAGGTGGCGGGGCTCTGGGAAGAGGTCACCGAGGCCTTCCAGGTGGCGGCGCTGGTGGAGGAGCAGCAGAGCTACGGGCTGCGCATGGAGCGGTGGGAACGGACGCTGGAACCGGAGGCCCTCGAGGTCCTCCGGGACGACCGTCGGCCCATGAGGGGACTTCAGCGGGGCAGTCCCTTCCGGAGCCTGTCGGCGGAGGAGCTGTCGGAGGACGGCTACATCCGACCCCTCGCCGACGGGGGCTTCGACTACTTCGCGCCGGACGCCCGCGTCCTCCTCTCCCGGGCCTTCCAGAACGACCACTGCTTCGGGGTGACCATCGATCCCCCGGCCGACGGGGACGACGACTGGGTGGGTCTCCGGTTCGAGCCCCGGGAGCGGCGGGTTCCGGATGTGCGCGGGGTCCTCTGGATCGACGGTGGCAGCCTGGAGCCCAGGCGCCTGGACTACGCCTACACCGAGCTTCCTCTCCCCGTGAGCCATCGCGAGGTCGGGGGTCGGGTGCACTTCCAGAGACTGCCGGACGGGCCGTGGATCGTGCAGGAGTGGCGCATCCGGATGCCGGAGGTCCAGGCCGAGCAATACTTCGTCTTCAATTCGGGCGAGCCCAGGTACCGCTACCTCGTCACCCGGCTCCACGAGACCGGTGGGCGGGTGGTGGCGGCCCGACCCGTGGGTGGGGAGGAGGTCCTGCTGGGGGAGACGGGCACCGTCGGGGGGGTGGCCCGCCGAGGCGGCGAGGTGGCGTCTGGAGCGTGGGTGGCGCTGGAGGGAACGGTCTTCCGGACCCGGACCGGGGTGGACGGACGGTTTCGCATTCCCGACGTGCCGCCGGGGCGGTACCGTCTGATCCAGACATCCCCGACGCTGGATTCCCTGGGATTCGAGGGTGGGTCCCAGCCGGTCAGGGTCCAGGCCGGAGAGGTGGTGGAGGTCCGCACCACGGTCCCGGACCTTCCCCTCCTTCTGGCGGGCGCCTGCACGGAGCCGCTCGCACCGGATGCCGAGGGCCTGCTCCGGGGCGTGGTGGCGGGGCCGGAGGGCGGTTCGGCCTCGGGTCCGACCGAGACGCTGGTGGAGCTCTCCTGGCCCTCCGGCTGGGACGTCGCGTCCTCAGGCCGGGTCGCCGTCATCCGGGAGGACCGGACCGAGGCTCTGATCCCGGTGGAGGACAACGGAAGTTGGTGGGCATGCGGCGTCCCCACGGGGGTGGAGGTGGAGGTGCGGGCGCGTCCCGTCGAGGGAGGTGGGGCCGGTCGGGTCGAGTCGGTGGAGGCGCGCCGCGACCGGGTGCTCCCGGTCCGCCTCGCCGCGCCGGCGGAGGCGGTGGTGGCCGACGGGGCCTCGGAGGCCTGGGAGGGCGTGGGAGACGGTGCCGCGTCGGGGTCCGCCGACGGGGCAGACGGCGTGGAGGCCTACCTCTCCGAAGCGCTGGAGGAGCTGGGCGTACGCCGCGAGGTCCTGGGACGGCGCTTCGCAGGACCGGAGCGGCTGGACGAGCTGGTGGACCGCGCCGCCGACGCGCTGGACATGATCCGGCTCCTCGGCATGCCCGGGATCCGGGTCGTCCAACTCCCCGAGGGCCTCTGCGTCTTCTCCCGCCGGTCCCAGGGAATGAGCCTCCGAGGCAGTCCCCAGGACCCGGTTTGCGCCCACGTGGTGGTGGACGGCCTGCCCAGCGACGCCCCCCGACTCCAGTCCCTCCCCGGACCGTCGGTGCTGGCCCTGCTCTACCTTCGGCCGGCCGAGGCCGGCGCCCGCTTCGGCAGCGGGAGCGAGGGCGGGGTGCTGGTGGTTTTCACCCGACGAGGTGGGTCGTAGGAGGTCGTCGGGGGACGTCGTGACGCGGGCGTTGCCAGCGGCGCCTTCGCCTCAGGTCGCCCCGTTCCGCTCGATGGCCTGGGCCTGCACCTCGTCGGCGTTGAGGGGGGTCAGCGCTTCGTTGTCCTCCTCGCCGGTGCGGATCCGGATGACCCGCTCGATGGGCTGGACGAAGATCTTTCCGTCCCCGACATGGCCGGTCCGGGCGGAGCTCGTCATGGCGTCGATGGTGCGCTCCACGAAGTCCTCGGAGACCACGGTGGCGATGCGGACCTTCTCGCGGAACTCCATGACCACCGTAGAGGCCCGGTAGCTCTCCACGATCTCGCGTTCGCCTCCGTGTCCGCTGACGCGGCTCACGGTGATCCCGGTGACCCCCACCTTGAAGAGGGCCTTCTTCACGTCGCCCAGCTTCTCGGGTCGGATGATGCAGGTGATGAGCTTCATGGTCGGTCTCCGGGAGTCAGGAGGGGACGCCGGCGGTGGGCGTTGCAGTGATCCCGCCGGTGGGAGGCGAAGGAAGGATGACGGGGGCGCTGATCCGCGTGGACTCGGCGCCCTCGAGGGCGTCCATCTCGGCGAAGTAGGGGTAGGCCAGGTACCCGTGCTCGTGGACGTCCAGGCCCATCACCTCCTCCTCCGGGCTCACCCGGATCCCCACCGTGGCCCGGAGCACGACGAAGACGCCGCCGGCGAAGAGGAAGGCGAAGAGGGCCACGCTGCCCACGCCCAACGCCTGGACGCCGAGCTGCCCGAAGCCGGCCTGCGCACCGAAGAGCCCCACGGCCAGGGTGCCCCAGATGCCGCAGACCAGGTGCACCGAGATGGCGCCCACCGGATCGTCGATCTTCATCCGATCCAGCGTGATGACGCTGACGACCACGATGGCCCCGGCGATGAACCCGATGATGGCCGACTCCATGATGGACATCTGGTCGGCGCCGGCGGTGATGCCCACCAATCCACCCAGGATGCCGTTCAGGACCATGGAGAGGTCGGGCAGGCGCGTCACCATGAGGTCCGCCACCACCGCACCGATGGCGCCGGCGGAGGCGGCGATGGAGGTGGTGACCAGGACCAGCGAAACGGTGGCGGGGTCCGCCGAGAGGACCGATCCGCCGTTGAAGCCGAACCAGCCCAGCCAGAGCAGGAAGACGCCGATGACCGCCAGCGGCATGCTGTGGCCGAAGAAGGGGCGCGAGGCCCCGTCCACGTACTTGCCCAGCCGAGGACCGAGGAGGAGGACGCCGGCCAGCGCGCCGGCGCCACCGACGGCGTGGACCAGGGTGGACCCGGCGAAGTCGTAGAACCCCATCTGCGCCAGCCAGCCGCCGCCCCAATGCCAGCTCCCCGTCACCGGGTAGGCCAGCGCGACGAAGACGGCGGAGAAGGCCAGGAAGGGCCCGAGCTTGATGCGCTCGGCCACGGCCCCGGAGACGATGGTGGCCGCCGTGGCGGCGAACATCCCCTGGAAGAGGAAGTCGGTCCAGTAGGTGTAGCCCGGGTTGTAGGCGGAGGTGAGGTCGGCCGCCGACGACGGGCCCACGCCGAATCCGGCGAACCCAAGGAAGCTTCCCGCCAGCCAGGAGTCGCCGGGATACATGAGGTTGAAGCCGACGAAGGCGTAGGTCAGAAGCCCGATGGCGGGGATGACGGTGTTCTTGAAGAGCACGTTCACCGCGTTCTTCGCCCGTGTGAGGCCGGTCTCCAGGGCGGCGAAGCCCAGGTGCATGATGAAGACCAGCGCCGTCGCCACCATCATCCAGAGGTTGTTCACGGTGAACATCTCCGGGGTCGTGGCCGCTTCTTGCGCTCCCACCGCCGCAGGAAGGAGCAGCAAGACGAGGCTGGACGAGAGGACGCTGAAGACCCGCATGACACCTCCGGAAGGGTTCTGAAGCCGAATTGGCGTAGACACCCTCCGAAGGTAGGACGAATCAATGCACGAGCATTATTAGCCTAATCGTTCTTAGGCTATGTGTCCGGCTCCTCTCGCGATCGATCGGCCGGGAGGCCCACGGAGGCCACGGTGGTGTTCTCGAAGAAGTCGCGGAAGTCGCGGGCCATGCCCGCCCAGCGGTCGTGCGCCACGCAGGGGTCTTCCATGTCGCACGGGGCGTCGAAGAGCACGCAGGGGGTCGGCCCCCCGGTGAGCTGGAACGGCTCGGTCACCTGGGCCAGCCGGAGTTCTTCTGGAGGGATCCCGAACCCGAATCCGCCGGACGGTCCCCGCGTGGAGGCCAGAATGCCCTCTCGCGCCAGGATGTGGAGGACCTTCGAGAGGTAGTTCTCCGGGATCCCCGTGGCGGCTGCCAGCTCGTGCATGGGGATTCGGCCCCCTCGGTCCTCCATCCGTTCGGCCAGACAGAGGACGGCGCGAAGGGCGTAGCGGGCAGTAGTGGAGAGCATCACAGGGGGGTGCAGGGGAGTCGCGAGGCCCTACACCCGACGGGGCGGCCCGGTCCCGGCCCCGGCCAGGGGACCAGCTACTTTCCCTCGACCTGGATACATGATAAACTCATGCGAAAATGAAAAATCTGCGCCGGGGCTCACCTCTCCGTGCTGCCCCGGATCGTAGCCGTGCCCCCTCCTTCCCCGTGGAGGTCGACCCATGCGCTCCTACCGAACCATCCGCCGAACCCTGGCCTGGGCCACGTTGGGCGTCCTGGCCCTCTCCATCGGCTACGCTCTCTGGATCGGCGTCGTGAACTGGTCGGAGATCATGGTATGACCAAGCGGCAGACGCGGCTCTTCTTCATCGTCGGGACGCTGGTCTTCGCCGGCATCTTCGTCGGCCTGACCGTGGATAGCCATCGGCAGTTCGGACGTCTGACCAATGCCGACCTCATCACGGCCGACGTCAGCGCCGGAAAGGACGTGTGGCACGACAACAACTGCATCAATTGCCACACCCTTCTGGGCGAGGGCGCCTACTATGCGCCCGACCTCACCAAGATCACCCAGCATCGGGGGGTCCCCTACCTGACGGCGTTCCTCGAGGACCCCTCGCGGTTCTACTCCGAGGAGCAGTATCGGCGGCTCATGCCCAACCCGGAACTCACCGACCGGGAGATCGAGCAGGTGTTGGCGTTCCTCGACTGGGTCTCTCGCATCGACAACCAGGGCTGGCCGCCTCGCCCCATCCTGGTCACCGGATCGCGATTCGCGGGAGTCGAGGCTGGGGCCCGCACGGCGGACGCGGCGTCGGATGAGCCGGTGGCCCTGGGTCAGACCCTGTTCTCCCAGTCCCCTGCCACCTGTTCCGCCTGCCATTCCACGGCGCCCGGGGTCCAACTGGCCGGACCCTCCCTCGCCGGGATCGGCACCCGTGTGGCCACGCTCCTCGCAGAAGGTGGGTATGGAGGCAGCGCGACGACGGCGGAGGGATACCTGCGGGAGGCCATCGTCCAACCGAGTGCGCACCTCGTGCCGGGGGAGACCTTCTCCGCCGAGGGCCGCTCCTTCATGCCGGACAATTATTCCCAACTGCTCACCGACGAGCAGGTCGACCACCTGGTCGACTATCTGCTGACGCTTCGGTAGGAGCCTTCCGACACCATGAGATATCGCTCCCAGCGGATCGCATACGCCTACTTCGCCGTCGCGCTCTTCCTGTACGGCCTGCAGCTCGCGTTCGGCATGCTCAGCGCCGCGAAGTACCTGGGGCCCGACCCACTCATCGACATCCTCCCCTTCGACGTGACCAAGGCGATCCACACGAACCTCCTCATCGTGTGGGTGCTGACGGGCTTCATGGGGGCCGCCTACTACGTCGTTCCCGAGGAGTCCCGCACCGAGATCTACAGCCCCCGACTGGCCTACTGGCAACTGGGGATCTGGACCGTGAACGGGGTGGTGGCCGTCGTCGGGTACATGTTCGGGTGGACGGAGGGCAACAAGCTGCTGGAGCAACCGGTCCCGGTGAAGATCACCATCGTGATCGTGATGTTGATGTTCCTCTACAACATCTTCCGGACCATGATGAAGGGAGGGCGTTGGACGACCACGGAGAACGTCCTGGTGGCTGGATTGGGGTTGGCTGCGCTCCTCTATCTCCCGGCGCTGCTCCAGTTCCACAACTATACCGTGAGCATCTTCTATCGGTGGTGGACCATCCATCTCTGGGTCGAGGGGGTGTGGGAGATGGTCCAGGCGGGTCTCCTGGCCTACCTGCTCATCCGGCTCTCCGGCGCCGACCGAGAGATGCTCGAGAAGTGGTTGTACGTCATCGTCGGCCTCGTCTTCATCGCCGGCATCATCGGGACGGCTCACCACTACTATTGGGTGGGCGTACCGCAGTATTGGCTGCCCCTGGGAGGGATCTTCAGCGCCAGGGTGCAGCTCGCGCTCTTCGCCATGGCGATGTGGGCGTACTTCGCCATGCGACGATCCGGGTTCTCCCACCCGAACAAGCTGGCCATCCACTGGACGGTGGGGAGCGCCATCTATACGGCCTTTGGCGCGGGCCTCCTGGGACTCGCCCACACCTGGCCGTCCGTGAACAAGTGGACCCACGGCACGCTCATCACGCCCATGCACGGTCACTCCGCGTTCTTCGGGGCCTACGTGATGGTCGTCCTGGCGGTGGTGACCTACGCCATGCCCCACCTCACCCGAGACGGCGACGAAGGACGAGAGAGCACCCTCGGCTATTGGGCCTTCTGGCTACAGGCTGCAGGCATGCTCGGCATGACCATGGCGTTCGCCACCGCCGGCATCGCCCAGACCTATCTGGAGCGCATCATGGGTCTCGGCTATCTGGAGACCCAGCTCAAGATCCAGGTCCACTTCCTGATGCTCATCGGCGCGGCGACGGTGTTCTCGGTCGGCGCGGCGTGCTTCATCTGGGACTTCTTCCGGCAGAGACCGATCGAGCTCTTCGGAGGGCCGGGACCCGAGGTGGATGCCGACCGACCCGCGCCTGAAGCGGTCCTCACGTGAGCCACTCGCACCTCCGGACGGCCGTTGCCACGGTCGACGACTCCCCGGAGGCCATGGGCGGGGTCCGCCGTCTCCGTGAAGAGCCGTATTACCTTCCGGTCTCCCGGGAGGTGGAGATCTTCGAAACCGCGCACAGGGCCGAGCTTGCGGTGATGCTGAAGGGGCCTACGGGCTGTGGAAAGACCCGGTTCGTGGAGCACATGGCGTGGAGGCTGGACCGGCCGTTGGTGACGGTGTCCTGCCACGACGACCTGTCCGCCAGCGATCTCACGGGCCGATACCTCGTGAAGGGCGGCGCCACGGTGTGGCAGGACGGGCCCCTCACCCGGGCGGCTCGCCTCGGCGCGATCTGCTATCTGGATGAAGTGGTGGAGGCCCGGCAGGACACTGTGGTGGTCATTCATCCCCTCACCGACGATCGCAGGGTCCTCCCCATCGAGAAGGTGGGCGAATTGGTGCCGGCGGCCGCAGGATTCCAACTGGTAGTGTCGTACAACCCCGGGTATCAGCATGTGCTCAAGGATCTGAAGCCCAGCACCCGTCAGAGGTTCGTCGCCCTGGAGTTCGACTTCCCTCCCACGGAGCTGGAGGTGCGAATCGTGGAGAAGGAGGGGGGCGTAGACGCCGCGGTAGCCCGCAGTCTGGTGGCGCTTGCGGAGCGACTCCGAAACCTCCGGGACCGGGGACTCACCGAGGTCCCGAGCACCCGCCTTCTCGTCGCCACCGCCCGCCTCCTCTCCGGCGGTGTGCCCATGACGGATGCGTGTACGACGGCCCTCATCGCTCCCCTCAGCGACGATCCCGACCTCATCGCCACCATGCGAGAGCTCGTAGACGCGACGCTGGTCTGAGGAGGGCGGCATGTCGGAGCCCGAGGACATCCTCCTGGACGGGGCTCACTTCGTCGCCGAAGCCGTTGCGTCGCTCTGGAGGCGGAATCGGGTCGGCCCTGCCACCGTGGAGCTGGCCGAGGTCCGGGGCCACCTCGAACTCCTCACGGTGGCCCTCTTCCCGGCGAGTCCCCCCATCACGGTCGCCGAGCCACCGGCTCCCCCCACCCCCCTCCCCC
>CAKZOQ010000496.1 GCA_937136445.1 uncultured Gemmatimonadota bacterium | reverse complement strand
GAGGACGACTGGATGGCGCGGCACTTCTTCACCGGAGGCCTCATGCCGTCGCTGGAGCTCCCGGGTCAGGTGAGCGACCGTTTCGACGTGGACGAGCAGTGGGCCGTGGACGGGACGCACTACGCCCGGACGGCACGTCACTGGCTGGAGAACCTCGACGCTCGGCGGGAGGTGGTGGAGGCGCTCTTCGCCGAGACCTACGGCGAGGGCCAGGCCGGCCGATGGGCCCAGCGCTGGCGGGTCTTCTTCATGGCCTGTGAGGAGCTCTTCGGCTACCGCGACGGCCAGGAGTGGCTCGTGGCCCACACCCGTCTGAAGCCTGTGGGCTGAGGTCCAGCCGACCTCACCACCGGGCTCGGGCCCCGCGGGCATCGACGTGCACGAAGGGGCCGTGGACGGCGTTTCGCCGATAGAGGGCCAGTCCTCCTGGCCGGACCCCGGGACGGCCCACCGCCTCCTCCACCCACCGGGCCATCACCCGGGCGTCCGCCAGATCCACCCGACCGTTCCCGTCCAGGTCGTCCATCTCCCCGTCCGCGTCTCCGTCCAGGTACAGGTCGGCGGCGTCGCCCCAAAGGTGACGGCTCAACGAGGTGGTGTTCCCGATGGCCCGGTTGTAGGCCGGGGTGCGGTAGCCCGACATGACCACCAACGCCCCGGGATCCCATCCGGTGGCAGCGGCCCGATCCGCCACGGCCTCGAGCTTCACCAGGAGGGGACCGGAGAGCGCCAGGAACCTCGGCTCCCCCGCCTGCTTGCACAGGAACTGGCCCACGGTGAAGCGGGGGCTTACCAGGAGGTCGCGGTCCCGGGCTCCGACCTCCACGAACCCGTCGGGGGGCCGGTGGACCTCGTTCCCACCCGGAGGCAGTGGCCGGTAGCTGCCGATGCGGTAGCCTCGAAGCGACCCGTTGCGGACCCACTCCGCCGGGTGGGCCACCCAGGCGGTGAGGTGGAGGACCGCCCCTCCCTCCGCCTCCATCCGGAGCGCATAGGCCCCGGGAGCGTTCGGGGCCGTCCACCGCCAACGGCCAGGACCCGTGGACTGGACCCCACCGGCCTGCACAACCAGGCGAAGCGCCTCCCCACCGAGGCCCACCGACTCGCCGGGGAGCACCGGGAGGGCCGTCAGCCCCAGGTGCAGGGTGTCCAGACCTGCCCAGGCGTGAAAGGCAGGCGGGACGGGTTGGGGCGCGTCACGATCTCCCTGCCGGAGCGGCCGGAGGGTGGAGTCCACCACCGCGGCCCCGGACACGGGCGGCCCCGCCGATCCCCCCTCGGATCCTCCGTCCGGCGTCGAGGCAGCCGGCGCGGGCGCCCCACCGACTGCCATGCCAGCCACGAGACAGGCGGAGAGGACGAGGGCGGCCCCTCGGCCCGGGACGCCCAGGCGGCGGGAGGAGGAAGGGAGCGGGGTCATGGTCGGGTCAGGCGGCCGGTGGCTCGGCGTCCAGGCCCCGCTGGACCCGGGCATCCCGCTCGTAGAGATCCGGACGGAAGTGCACGCGTCCCTCCACGTCCACGAAGGAGGTCCAGTAGAGGATGTGCACCGGGATGGGCGTGGCGAATCGGACGGTGGTCTCCGAGGAAGCCTGGGCGGCGGTCCGGATGCGCTCCGGGCTCCACTCCGGCCGACCGGCGAGGAGGTACTCGGCGAGCTCCAGCGGCCGCTCGAGCCGCACGCACCCGGAGCTGAAGGCGCGCTCCGCCCGCCCGAAGAGCTCCCGGGAGGGCGTGTCGTGCAGGTAGACGTTGTGCACGTTGGGGAACATGAATTTGACCTGGCCAAGGGCGTTGAGGGGGCCGGGGTCCTGCCGGATCCGGTAGCTCCGGTTGAACTCGGCGCCGGAGAGCGCCCCGAAGTCCACCGAGGCGGGATCCACCGGCTGACCGGTGCCCTGGGCCAGCAGCGACATGCGCTGCGCCGCCAGGTACCCGGGATTCCGCTGCAGCTCCGGAAGCTTGTCGTTGGCCGCGATGCCCGGAGGAACGTGCCAGTAGGGAGCCAGGACCAGGTGGCTCATCTGGCCCGAGAACATGGGCGTCTGCCGATAGGCCCGGCCAACCACCGCCCGCATCTCGAGCCCCACGCTCCCGGAGTCCCACACCTCCACACGATAGTCGGCGATGTTCACCCGGACATGCCGCGCTCCGAGCTCCTCGGGCAGCCACCGCCACCGCTCCAGATTCACCCGCACCTGGCGGATCCGCGCCTCCACCGGGACGGCCAAGGCCTGCAGGGTCCGAGGCCCCACCTCCCCGTCGGCGTCGAGGCCGTGCCGGGTCTGGAAGCGCACCACGGCTTCGCGTAGACCGTCGTCGAAGAGCGTGCTGGCATTCGCATCGGCCTCCGGGAGGTCGCCGCCAGCCGCCAGCCTCACCCGGAGGGCCGGTACCCGGGGGGCGTCGTCGCCGGGGTGGAGGGTCGGTCCGTCGGGGACGGTGCCCCAACCGCCCTCGGACGCCACGGCGCGGAGTTCGGCAAGCTTGTCCCGGAGCCGATCGTACTCCGGCTGGGACGGGCGGAGGCGCGCCAAGGCGGACCCGGGGTCCCCTTCCCCGAGGGCGGCCTCCAGCAGGGCCCCCATGTCGGCGCGGCGTCGGTTCGCCAGCCACTCGGCCTCCACCGTGGATGGATTCACCCGCCCCTGCAGGAGGTGCGACCCCAGGGTGAGCCAGGCATCGGTCAGCAGAAGCTCCAGGTCCACCCGCTCCGCGGCGGTGGCCGTTCCCGAGACGACCTGGTCCGCCAGCGCGCCCAGCGGATCGAGGTGGTAGTCGTCGGACTCCAGCCCCTCGGCATCCGCCCGGGCCACCGTCTCCAGGACCCTACGGCCACAGGCGGACAGCGTGGTCCCGTCGAACCACGCCGGCGCCCAGGCCCGGGACCCGTAGAAGGCCGGCAGCGCGTTTCGAGCATGGATGCGTTGCCCTCCGGCGGCGAGTCGGGCTCCACTCCGAGCGGCTTCGAGGCGGTTGCGGACGCCGTCCACGAGCTCCGGGGTTCCCCTGGCAGGGCAGGGCGCCCACCCGTCGGCGCCCCCGATGGCCCGGCTCTCCGCCGTCCCGCCCGAGACGCTGACGGCCAGCAGAGCCATCGAAAGGAAGCCCGACGCCACCCCAGGACCGGGACGGGCACGCGGGGCCCCACGAGACGGTGGACCGGCGTGGGTCGTCGGGGCGGGGGACTCGACCATGGGGGACTCGGGGTGGTGCGGAGAGGGCCTCACCTTCGATCGGATTCTACCCCCCTGAGTTCCCCTCACCCTCGGGGACCCAGAGACGCCCGCCCCCACGAGGAGGAGACGGGCGTCGGCGCCTTCCCGGGCCACGCGGGTTCCTCAGCTCTTGCCGACGGCCCCCCAGACGGTGGCACCTACGCCCACGAGGAGGAGGGCACCGGCGGCGATGGGAGGCAGCGCGGCGCTCTCGCGCGTCTCGGCGGTGGCTTCCAGCGGACCCACGTCCACGATGGTCTCCTCCTGCGTCCAGGAGACCGCACCGCCCACCAGGGAGAAGCCTCCCGCGAGAATGAGTAGGATGCCGATGATGAGGGCTGCTTTTCGCATATGGGTACGCTCCGGACGGGCGGGGAACGGGGGGATCGTCGCCGGAAAGGAGGTGCAAGTGGTATGCCGGGCGCCGCTCCCGGACGAGGCGACCCCGGCCTCCCGTGCCCTCCTCCGCGCCGCGTTGCCCGCGGGCGGGCCGACCCGACATGATGCCTCCATGTCCACCACCGACCGCACCTCTGACCCTCCTCCGTCCCAGCCCCACCTCCGAGGCATCGAGGTGGACGCCGAAGGGCGTTGCGCCCACTGGCGGAGCCTCGTGGACATCGTCTCCTTCCGCTTCCCGTGCTGCGAGGGCTTCTGGGCCTGCCACGACTGCCACGAGGCCCTGGCCGATCACCCGGCCCGCCCCTGGCCCCGGGGCTCCGGGGAGGAGCCGGCGGTCCTCTGTGGAGCCTGCCGAAGCGTCCTCGCCGTGGCGGCCTACCGCTCCCACCCGGACGCCTGCCCCGTCTGCCGCGCCACCTTCAACCCCCGCTGCCGACTCCACCACCCCCGCTACTTCCTCGACGCATCGTCCACCCGAGCCCCTCCGGATCTCCCAGGGAGGACCGGCTAGAAGTCGCCATGCAGCGCGCGGACCTGCGCCTCGAAGTATCGTCGTTCGGCGGCCGAGGGGGCGCGGCCCGCCGCCACCCCGTAGTGGCGGGG
>CAKZOQ010000495.1 GCA_937136445.1 uncultured Gemmatimonadota bacterium | reverse complement strand
ACGCCGCCCTCGACCCCGAGACGGAGGAGCTCACCGCCTTCTACGTCGGACCGTCGGGCCAGGGCATCGGCGTCGAGACCGCGCTCCTGGACCGGATGGAGAAGGAAGCCCGGGACCGGGACCTGGAGCGGATCTGGGTGGACGCCCTCCTCAACACCACCGATTTCTATGCCGAGCGTGGCTGGGATCGAGTGGAGGAGCACCAGCGGACCCGTCATGGCGTGGAGATCCCCGTGGTGAAGATGGAGCGGTCCCTCACGGACTGATCTGCGACGGCGGGCCCCGGGACCCGCCTCCCGCCGCCGGCTCCCTCGCTTGGAGCGGGCGGCCAGTCCGTTCTAGGTTGTCCGGATCTTCGCTCACCCCGTCCGGACCGCCCTCATGCCCGACACCCCGACCTCGCCTCGAGCCGCCCGCGCCTTCCCGCGCATCCTTTCCGCCCTCACGGCGCTCCTGCTGGCGGGGTGTGCCTCCGGCGGCGGAGGCCCGGACATGGACGAGGGGGCACGACCGGTACCACCGGAGGCTCCCGAGAGGGGCTACGAGCAGGTGGTGCCTGCCGACGCCGAGAGCGATTCGGGCCTCTTCGTCGTGCACCGGGTGGACGGGGACGTCCTCTTCGAGATTCCGGATTCGCTGTTGGGTCGGGACATGCTGCTGGTCTCCCGGATCTCCGGGGTGCCCACGGGGCTCGGGGGCTACCTCCCCGCCGGCGTGGCCCGGGCCCGCCAGCTCGTGCGCTGGGAGCGCCCGGGCGACCGACTCCTCCTCCGTCGCTACGAAGAGGGGCAGGTGGCCGCGGACTCGCTGCCCATCTATAGCTCGGTGGTGGCCAACAACTTCGCCCCCATCCTCGCCTCCTTCGAGGTGGAGGCCCGGTCCCCGACGGACGACGCCTCGGTGGTGGACGTCACCGACTTCTTCCGGGGCGACACGCCTTCGCTGTCGGGGCTCACCGCCGAGCAGCGTCGAGACTACGGGGTGCGACAGCTCGACGAGGAGCGGAGCTTCATCGAATCCGTCGGCTCCTATCCCCTCAACATCAACGTCCGTCACACCCTGACCTACGACGCCACCGAGCCGCCGGCCAACGCCCAGACCGGGACGCTCTCCATGGAGATGTATCAGTCCATGGTCCTCCTCCCTGCCGAGCCCATGCGCCCCCGGGTCGCCGACGATCGGGTGGGCTTCTTCACCGTGGAGCGCATCAACTTCGGCCTGGACGAACAGATGGCCGCATCGGAGCGGTTCATCCGCCGCTGGCGCCTCGAGCCCAGCGATCCCGAGGCCTACGCCCGCGGGGAGCCCGTGCGGCCGGTAGAGCCCATCCGCTACTACATCGACCCGGCCACGCCGGAACGGTGGCGCGGGGCCGTGCGGCGGGGCATCGAGAACTGGCAGGCCGCCTTCGAGACCGCAGGCTTCCTGGAGGCCATCGTAGCCATGGATGCGCCCACCCCGGAGGAGGATCCGGACTGGAGCCCGGAGGACGTCCGCTTCTCGGTGGCCCGTTGGGCGGCCAGCACCACCCGGAACGCCCAGGGTCCCAGCACCTCCGACCCCCGGAGCGGAGAGATCATCGAGTCGGACATCGTGTGGTACCACAACCACATGCGGTCGTACCGGAACTGGATGATGGTCCAGACCGGCGCCGCGAATCCCGGGGCACGGAGCCTGCCCATCGACCCGGCGCTCATGGAGGAGGCCATGGAGCAGGTCATCACCCACGAGGTGGGCCACGCCATCGGGCTCCCCCACAACATGATCGCCTCCTCCGCCTACCCCACCGATTCCCTCCGCTCGCAGAGCTTCGCGAGCCGGTTCGGCGTGGCCCCCACCATCATGGACTACGCCCGACAGAACTACATCGCTCAGCCGGGAGACGGCCTGGAACCCGAGGACTTCCTGCGGCGCATCGGCCCCTACGACCACCATGCCGTGAACTGGGGCTACCGGATCATCCCCGGAACGGACGAGGACGAGGCGGAGACGCTGGACCGGTGGATCGTCGAGCGCGCCGACGACCCGATGTACCGGTACCTGCCCCAGGGCGGACTCGGGGTGAGCGACCCCCGGGCGCAGACCGAGGACATGGGCGACGACCCGGTCCGGTCCAGCGAGTTCGGCATGGCCAACCTCCGCCGGATCGTCCCCGAGCTGGTGGCCTGGACCACCACGGACGGGGAGGACTACACCGAGCTCGCCGAGCTTTATGGCGAGGCTCTCACCCAGTGGCAGCGGTACGTGGGCCACGTCCTCGCGGTGGTGGGGGGCGTGGAGGTGGATCTCAAGACCGCCGACCAGCCGGGAGCCGTGTACGACGGACTCCCCCGTGGGCGCCAG
>CAKZOQ010000494.1 GCA_937136445.1 uncultured Gemmatimonadota bacterium | reverse complement strand
GGTGGTCCGGGGCGGCAAGTACGTGGAAGGGTAGGTCGCTGGTGTCCGCACGCACCTTCAGCTATCACCACCTCCACTACTTCCTCGTGGTGACCCGGGAGGGCTCCATGACGGCGGCGGCCCGGGCACTCGGGCTCACCCAGCCCACCGTGAGCGCCCAGGTGGCGGAGCTGGAGTCCGACCTCGGCGTGTCACTCTTCCGGCGCCGCGGGGGACGCCTTTCCCTCACGGCGGAAGGACGGGTGGCGCGGGACTTCGCCGCCGAGATCTTCTCCCTCGGCGAAGGGCTCCCCGAGGCGTTGGAGCGGGGACTCTCCGGAGCCGCGGGTCGGTTCTCCGTGGGCGTCTCCGACTCCCTGCCCCTCCTCACCGCCCACACCCTGCTGGGACCCGCCCTTGATCAGCCCCCGGGCTCCCTTCGGCTGGTCGTCCGGGTGGGGAAGATGGACCGGTTGCTGGCGGACCTCACCACCCGCACGCTGGATCTGGTGCTCACCGACGAGCCGGTGGGTCCCACCGCCCGGGTGCGGGCCCACACCCACACCGTGGCCGAGTCGGCCGTTACCATCTTCGGTGCGGCCTCGCTGCATGGCGAGCTGCAGGGGGCCTTCCCCCAGGCGCTGGACGCCGCGCCTTTCCTCCTGCACACGGAGAACACCTCGCTCCGCCGGGGACTGGACAGTTGGTTCTCCCGGTGCGGCATCCGACCCCGGGTGGCGGCGGAGGTGGAGGATGTGGCGCTCCTCCAGCTCCTGGGCGAGAGCGGCCGGGGCTTCTTCGCCGCTCCGACGCTGGTGGAGTCCACCATCTGTGCACGGTACGGGGTGGAGGTGGTGGGCCGGGCCGAGGGTGTGGTAGAGCGGATCTACGGCATCACCCTCGAACCCGAACCGGACCACCCCGCGGTCCGCCGCGTGGTAGCGCAGCGGCGGACCGCCTCCTGATCACTCCAGGAGGCGGACTCGCCCGTCCTCCAGGCTGTAGACGGCGGGCTGAACCCGCACGCTCCCGGCGGCCAGGGCTTCCCGGATGACAGGGCTGGAGGTCCGGAGCACGCGGGCCTGATGGCGAGCGTTGGCCTCCACGGCCTCCTGCACGCTGGCGCCCTCGGGCACGGAGGGCGTGATGTGCTGGAAGAGGCTCGAGATCTGCCCGGGGACCGCTCCCCCGTCCACCGCGGCGGAGACGGCACCGCAGGAGCTGTGGCCGAGGACCACCACGAGCTGGGAGCCCAGGACCCCCACGGCGTACTCCAGGCTGGCGATCTCTTCCGGTGTCGCCACGTTCCCGGCCACGCGGACGGTGAAGAGGTCCCCGAACCCCTCGTCGAAGAGGATCTCCGGCGGGACCCTGGAGTCGGCGCATCCCAGGATGGCCGCGTAGGGCTCCTGCCCGCCGCTCAACTCCCGGACCCGGTCCAGATCCCGTCGGGGACCGTCCACCGCGCCGGAGACGAAGCGGCCATTCCCCTCGAGGAGGCGGTCCAGCGCCTCCTGGGGCGTGCGGGGGGCGGGCCGTTCGCCACCGGCGGCGGCGAGGGGGAGCGCGCCGGCGGCCACGCCGGCGGAAGCCAGCGCCGTGACGCGGAGCATGGCACGGCGGGAGATCCCGGTGCGGGAGAAGGGGAGGTCCATGCGTTCACCTCGGACGATAGGGGGGTGAGACTCGAGGGTGAAAGATCCTCGTCCTCTTCCGACGTGGAAGGCAGGAAATCCTATGCGAAGGATAGGCCCGTTCGATGGCGCTGGCGCGCCCGCCCCCCTTGCGATTCTACGGCAGGCGCATAGATTTTTAGGGTAAGCTAAAACCTACTCCGCTCGGACGGCTTTTTCCTTCGGCCTCCGGGCGTTCGTCTGCACCCTCCATGCCCAGCCCAGCCCTCTCCCTCTTCGTCTTCGCCGGCCTCTGTCTCCTGGCGGCCCTGGTGTTCTGGCCCCGCCGCGGGCTGGCCTCCTGGATCGCCCGCGCCATGCGTCTGAATGAGCGGGTGCGCCTGGAGGACGCGCTCAAGCACGTCTACATGTGCGAGCGTCGTGAGCTGCCCTGCACGCTGGAGAGCGTCGCCGGTCGCCTGGAGGTCTCCACGAGCCGGGCCGCCACCTTCCTCTCCCGGTTGGGAGAGATGGGGCTCGTCCGATCCACCGACCAGGGCCCCACCCTCACCGACGAGGGTCGTAGCTCCGCCCTGCGCCTGGTGCGCACCCACCGCCTCTGGGAGCGCTTCCTGGCCGACCGGACGGGGGTCCCGGCCGTGGATTGGCACGAAGAGGCGGAACGGATGGAGCACGCCCTTTCGCCCGACGAGGTCGAGCTGCTGTCCCAGCGGCTGGGACACCCCCGTTGGGACCCCCACGGCGACCCCATCCCCACCGCCTCCGGCGATCTGCCCCCCCTCCGCACCACCACCCTCCTCTCGGTGAACGCCGGCGGAGGCGTGGAGGTGGTGCACCTGGAAGACGAGCCCAGGGATGTCTACCGGGCCCTGGTGGAACAGGGCCTCGCGCCGGGGGAACGGCTGGACGTGGTGGCCCGGGACGAGGACGGGATCGTAGTCCGGTCCCACGGAGAGCAGTTCCGCATCGACCCCGTGGCGGCGCGCAACGTCACCATCCGCCCCCTCCCGGTGGGCGAATCGGCGACGGGCCCCCGGCGGACCCTGGACCAGGCCGAACGTGGCGAACCCGTGCGGGTGGTGGGGATCGCCGCCTCGTGCCAGGGGACGCAGCGCCGCCGTCTCCTGGATCTGGGGGTGGTGAAGGGCACGACCATCGTCCCGGAGCTGGTGAGCAGCACCGGCGACCCGGTGGCCTACCGGATCCGCGGAGCGTTGGTGGCCCTCCGTCGGAGCCAGGCCTCCTGGGTGGTGGTGGAGTCAGCCGACGATGCCGCCGAGACGGCGGACGCCCAGGGAGTGGCCTGAGATGGCGACCCTCGCTCCTCGGCAGGCCGGCTGCGGTTCCCACCGCACCGAGAGCCTGGTCCGCCTCGGCCTGAACCCCGACAAGTGGGACTACCTGGTGGCCCTCGCCGGGAATCCGAACGTCGGGAAGAGCACGGTCTTCAACGCCCTCACCGGCCTCCGCCAGCACACCGGCAACTGGCCTGGGAAGACGGTGGCGCGGGCCGAAGGTGCCTTCGGGCACGAGGGGAAGCGGGTCAAGGTGGTGGACCTGCCCGGGACCTACTCGCTGCAGGCCGGAAGCGAGGACGAGGAGGTCGCCCGGGATTTCGTCCTCTTCGGCCGACCGGACGTCACCATGGTGGTGGTGGATGCCACGCGCCTGGAGCGGAACCTGAACCTGGTCCTCCAGATCCTGGACATCACCGACCGCGTCGTGGTCTTCCTCAACCTCATCGACGAGGCCCGGCGCCACGGCGTGGCGGTGGACGCCGGCAAGCTGGAGGAGCGCCTGGGCGTGCCGGTGGTGGAGGGGGTCGCCCGGGAGAACATCGGCGTGGACGAGGCCCTGCAGGCCTGCCACGAGGTGGCAACGGGCCGGCGGACCAACCGGCCCTACCGGCTGGAGGAGCACGCTCCCGCGGTGGATGAAGCGCTGAGCACTCTGGAGGGGACGATCCACGAGGTCTTCCCCCAGGTGCCCAATGGGCGCTGGGTGGCCCTCCGCCTCCTCAACCACGACGAGGCGGTGGTGGCCGCCGTGGAAACCGGGGAGCTCGGGAGCCTCGGGACGGACGAGGAGCATCCCGTTCCGCCGGAGGAGGACCGGGAGCGGGTGCTGCGCCGGGCCAGGGAGCTCCGATGGGAGCTGCCCACGGACTTCCACGACTCGGTCATGGAGCGGACCTATGCCGCCGCCGAGGAGATCGCCGATTCGGTACAGGCCCGCGGCCTGAAGAAGGTGGGCGTCACCCTGGACGCCAAGCTGGACAGCCTCCTCACCAACCGGTGGATGGGCTTCCCCCTCATGCTCTTCATCCTGGCGGCCGTCTTCTGGATCACCATCGAGGGTGCCAACGTGCCCTCTTCCCTGCTGGCGAGCCTCCTTCTGGAGACGGTGCACCCGCTGCTGAAGGGCTTCGGAGAGGCGGTGGCCATGCCGGGCTGGCTCTCCGGCTTCCTCTTCGACGGCGTCTATCTGGCCACGGCGTGGGTGGTGGCTGTCATGCTGCCGCCCATGGCCATCTTCTTCCCCCTCTTCACCCTGTTGGAGGACTTCGGGTACCTGCCGCGGGTGGCCTTCAATCTGGACTCCCTCTTCCGGAGGGCCGGGGCCCACGGCAAGCAGGCCCTCACCATGGCCATGGGCTTCGGGTGCAACGCCGCCGGGGTGGTCTCCACACGGGTCATCGACAGCCCCCGAGAGCGCCTCATCGCCATCCTCACCAACAACTTCA
>CAKZOQ010000493.1 GCA_937136445.1 uncultured Gemmatimonadota bacterium | reverse complement strand
CCAGGTACGGGCTCCGGCGGCGCCCGGGACCCGGTCTACTTCGCCACCGGCGGCCTCGAAGACCGTGCGGAATGTATCTAGAATCGTACTTTGGTTCGGGTTGACGGCGGAGGTCCAGGAACCGAACGCGCCGGGGTGTTCTTCCGTGACCCGTTCCTTCAGGGCCGCCTGGATCCGCTGCAGAATGCGCGCCCGGGCCGTCGCGCTCCTCTCGCTCGTCATCCGTCGTCCCGGCGGTCGTCCAGTCCGGCGGTCCACAGCTCCCGGAAGGTCGGGCCCTGGGCGGAGGGAAGGCTGCGACCCTCCGCCCAGTGGCCCACCATGGGGAGTCGCCGGGCCAGGAGTTCGCCGGCCGGTCCCGTCAGGACGCCCGCCAGCGCCTCGGCGGCGTGGAAGAGCCGGGGGTGCAGCGCCGCGGCGGTGTAGCCCGCCATCCCCCAAGCCTCGGAACGGGGCACGAGCCCCTCCTCCACCGCCCGCTCCCGCCAGTACACCAGGAGCTCCGGGATGGGGATCTTCACCGGGCAGACGTCGCCGCAGGCCCCGCAGAGGGACGAGGCGTAGGGCAGGGGCATGGCCTCCTCCAGTCCCAGGAGGCCCGGGGCGAGGATGGCCCCGATGGGCCCGGAGTAGACCCATCCGTAGGGGTGGCCCCCGGACTGACGGTAGACGGGACAGACGTTGAGGCAGGCGCCGCAGCGAATGCAGCGAAGGGCCTCGTGGCCCTGATCGTCGGCCAGCAGCCGCGTCCGTCCGTTGTCCACCAGGACCACGTGCATCTCCTCCGGACCGTCGGGCTCGCCGGGTCGGCGCGGTCCCTGGAGGAGGGAGACGTAGTTCCCGATGACCTGGCCGGTGGCGGACCGGGGGAGGAGCTGGAGGAAGCCTGCAAGGTCGGCGAGGCGGGGCAGGAGCTTCTCGATGCCCACGAAGGCCACATGCACCCGGGGGAGGGAGGTGGAGAGGCGGATGTTGCCCTCGTTCTCCATGAGGGCCACGGTGCCGGTCTCCGCCACCAGGAAGTTGGCGCCGCTGATCCCCAGGTCGGCCTCGAGGAAGTCTCGCCGGAGCCGCCGACGGGCCGCCGCGGCGATGACCTCCGCCGAGGCGTCCGGTGGGGTGCCCAACTCGTCGGCGAAGAGCTCCTGGCAGTCCTCCAGCGTCTTGTGCATGGCCGGCCCGACGATGTGGCTGGGCGCCTCCCCCAGCATCTGGAGGATGTATTCCCCCAGGTCGGTTTCCCGGACGGAGAGCCCCCGCTTCTCCAGGAAGGCGTTCACCTCGAGCTCCTCGCTGAGCATGCTCTTGGCCTTCACCGCCGAGGAGAGGCCGGCCTCCTCCACGATCCCGCCGAGGATCCGTCGCGCCTGGGGGGCGTCTTCGGCCCAGTGGACCCGGACGCCGTTGGCCACCAGCGACGCCTCGGCTTCCAGGAGGTAGTGGTCCAGTCGGCCCAGCAGGTGGGTCTTGGTGGCGCGGGCCCACTCCTTCCAGGCCTCCTCGTCCAGCCCGACGAAGGCCTTCCGACGCTTCTCCTGGGCCCGGAGGGTGCCCTCGGTGACGGCGGCGCGGACGGTGGGGCGCTCCTCCAGCACCTCACGGGCGCGGAGGGCGAAGTCTGCCGGCCGGGTGCCTGCGCCGCTCACGTCGACACCCCCTCCCACAGAACCGACGCCAGGTGGCGGAAGGGTGGGCCCTCCCCCCGATGGCCCGCTCGGCCGGCGAGCTGCATGAGGCACCCACCGTCGGCGGAGACCACGGCGTCCACGCCGGGAAGGGTGTCCAGCTTCCGGTCGGCCATGGCGGTGGAGACCGCCGGGAGCTTCGCGCTGAAGAGCCCCCCGAACCCACAGCATTCCTCGGCGGCCTCCCAGGGGACCACCTCGGCCCCGGCGCCCTTGAGGAGGGTGAGCGGCTGCTCCCGGGACCGGAGCTCCCGCAGGGCATGGCACCCGTGGTGGTAGGCCACGCGGCGTCCGGCGAGCCCGTCCCCCAGCCGATGTACGCCCATCTCGTCCACCAGGAACTCCGAGAGCTCCCGGGTACGCAGGGCGACCCGGCGGGCCAGGTCGGCGCGGGTCCCCTGGACCAGGGTCGGAGCGTGGTTGCGGACCATGGCGGCGCACGACCCCGAGGGAAGGACCACCCAGTCGGCGCCGTCCAGGACCTCCGCCAGCCGGCCGGCCATCCGGGCCGCCTCGGCACGGTGGCCCGCGTTGAAGGCGGGCTGGCCACAGCAGGTGGCCTCGGCCGGTACGCTCACCTCCACTCCCACGTGACGGAGAAGCCGAGCGGCGTCGGCCACCGCCTCGGCGAAGAAGCGATTCCCCAGGCAGGTGGGAAAGAGGGCGACGCGGGGTGGGGTCACGGGTGCT
>CAKZOQ010000492.1 GCA_937136445.1 uncultured Gemmatimonadota bacterium | reverse complement strand
CCGGCTCGTACTTCCTGACCGGTCGTCTCCGGCGCGGGATCATCGATTCCGAGGACGCCGACGGCTTCTGGGGCGACGTGCAGCGCGCCCGCTGGGTGGCCGAAGGTGGGCTCGAGCGGATGAAGGAGATCGAAGGCTACCAGTTCGAGGGCAACGAGCTGACGGCGCAGGCATACCTGTACGCCGGCCTCGCCAACCGGACCTTCGGGGAGACCTTCTGTGAGGTCTCCTTCAGCCAGCCGTACGAAGGCGACGACGGGACGCTCCAGCCGCGCTCCGCGGCTTTCGAGCGGGCGATTCCGCATCTGCAGGCGGCGATCAGCAACGGCCAGGCCGCCGGCGACAGTGAGACGGTGACGGCCGCGCGAGGCGCCCTGGCGTCCGTGCAGGCCTGGACCGGTAACTGGAGCGCCGCCATGGCGCAGGCGAACCAGGTCCCCACGGACTTCGTGTTCCATGCGGTCTATTCCAACAACTCGACTCCTGAGGAGAACGAGATCTTCCAGGAGACCCACCAGCGGTTCGAGATGTCCGCGTTCGGGTCCCTGTCCGGCGCGGTGGGTGGCGCGGGAGGCGACCCCCGGGTCCCGTGGACCGACTGTTCGACGTCGGCGGACTGCGCCTCAGGCAATGGTGCGGACGGTCAGACGACCCACTACCGGCAGGAGAAGTATCCGGAGCTCGGCGGGGACATCCCGCTGGTGAAGGGTACGGAGATGCGCCTGCTGGAGGCCGAGTACGCCCTGACCCAGGGAGACCTGGATGGGGCCATGGACAAGATCAACGAGGCCCGGGCCCACTACGGGCTCGACCCCCTGACCTCGAGCGGCAGCATCGGGACGATCACCGGGGACCGGGATTCCATGGACGGTTGGGACATCCTGGACCGGGAGCGGCACCTCACCAACTGGCTCGAGGGACGCCGTCTGTGGGACCTGCACCGTTGGGACCATCCCTTCCTGGACGGAGGGAGCGTGGTCTACGAGCCGGAAGGCCCGCGGCGCGCTTCGTGTGTGCCGGTCTCGCTCAACGAGTGCCAGACGAACCCGAACATCGACCCGAGCGCTTGCTTCCGCGACTGATCGAGTAGCACGTTCGTCGGCGTTCTCGTAGCGCCCGACCTCGGCCCCCTTGCCGGCTGCACCGGTGAGGGGGTCGAGTGCGTTCGGGGGGGTGGGGCTGTCCCGGTCTGCCTTTCGCCGGACCTGCGGGGGGGCCATTCTAGAGGGGTACGTGTGCTCCTCACGCCCCGCGGTACCATGCAGCGCCCCATCCGCCCTCCCCTCCACGGCCTCCTTTTCACGGTCCTCCTGGGCCTCGGTCTCGGCGGGCTGGCGGTTCCCTCCTTGGGCGCCCAGGTGGTGGTGGAGGGCGAGGTGGTGGACGAGGCCACCGGCATCCCGGTCCAGGGAGTGATCGTCCAGTTCCCCGATCTGGGGATGGCCACCCTCACCGACGAGCTCGGCTACTTCCGCTTCGACGCGGTGCCCCGAGGGGAGCAGCTCCTCAGTACCTACCACCTCGGGTACGCCCGTCTCCACGGGATGGCGCCCATCGTGGAGGGCGATGTCCTCATGGTCCAGCTCGCCCCCAAGCCCATCCCGGTGGCCGGGGTGGACGTGGATGTGGGGAACGACGACGCGGAGGAGATCCGTCGGACCGGGCGCGGGTCGGACCTCATCGACGGCGAGGAGCTGGAGCGCGCGGCTCGAGGCACGAACCGGATCCTGGAGGTCATGCGCCAGAAGGCGCCGCCCCGGCTCAACATCCAGCAGGGAGGAGCCGGCGGCGTGGGGGTCAACTTCTGCATCCAGACCTCCCGGATGCGTCCTTCGGTTCAGGAGCTCCGGGACATCGGGAATGCCTGCGTGCCCGCGCTCCTGGTGCTGGACGGAGTCATCGTCTACGCCCCACCGAAGAACTCGGGCTTCCGGCGCATGTTCTCCCCGTCGCTTCCCAACGACGTGGCGAACATGCTCCTCCGCCAGGACCCCGATCAGATCGAGAGCATCCGGGTGCTCACCGGGAGCGACGCCTTCTTCCGATACGGCGAGGACGGGCGCCTGGGGGCGGTGGAGATCAAGACCCGCCGACCGGAGCGGATGCCCGGGGGCTGAGGGTGGGGGTGTGGCCGGGGCGTGACGGCGGGGTCCCACCACCCCCGCCGCCACCCGAAGGATGGCCCTCCGGCGTGGGCGCCGGAAGAACCGGATCGGCCGTCGTCTGTGGCCCCCTCTACTGCATCCCCATCCCGCGGAGCACCGCCGCCAACTTCTCCAGCTTGTCGGCGTCCCCACCCAACTGCGCGCCGCGGATCTGGGCCACGTCCGTCTCCAGGAGCGTCGCTACCTCGGTGGCGTTTCCGCTGCCGTCCAGCACCGCCTGGACCTGCTCGGCACGCTCGCTCAGGATGCCGCCGTGGCGCTCCAACTGCTGCAGGTAGGCGCGGGCCACCGGCTCCTCGTCCGGCCAGGTGAAGCGGGGCTGCATCTGGGCGTTGAACTCGTCCATCGTCGCCAGACGCGCCGCCTGGATCTCGGCCTCGGAGAGGTGCTCGCTGGGCACCAGGGCGAGGACGTCCACACCCCGGCTGATCTCGGCACCGTAGATGTGGCCGTCGTACCAGTAGGTGGACCAGTAGCCGCCGGTGTAGAGTTCGGCGTCGCTCAGCGGTCCGCGGTCGAAGTAGGCGATCTCATAGGCGTTCTCCGGGTCCGTGAAGTCCAGGAGCGAGACGCCGCCCTGGTACCAGGCCTGGACCATGATGTCCCGGCCGGGCACGGGGATCAGCGAGCCGTTGTGGGCCACGCAGTTCTCCACGTCGCTCTGGGGAACCGCGAGCTTGTCGTACCCCGCGAGCTCCATCTCCCGGTCCTCGTCGAGGCGGAAGATGGCGTTGGCGCCCCAGGTGTCGGGATCGGTGGCGCGGCAGCGCGGCGCGGAGCCACCTCCCCACTCGTCGGTGAAGAGGATGGTGGTGGCGTCGTTGTTGAAGGTCGCAGAGTGCCAGTAGGCGAAGTTGGGGTCCAGCACTTCGTTGACGCGGGTCGGGTTCTCCGGGTCGGAGATGTCCAGGAGGATCCCGTTGCCGGAGCAGGCGCCAGCGGCTAGCCCCATCTCCGGGTACATGGTGATGTCGTGGCACTGGTGCG
>CAKZOQ010000491.1 GCA_937136445.1 uncultured Gemmatimonadota bacterium | reverse complement strand
GTATGAGGCGCAGGAGCTGGAGCTCCGGCTTGCCGAGGCCGGCGTCCGCCACGGACCGTCCTACCACCCCGGATCCCTCCGGCACCTGCATGAGGTGGATGTCCGACGCCACCGTGCCCTCCATCACCTCGGTGTCCGGGTGCGCCCGCTCCCCCAGGATGGCCGGTGCCACCACCACGAGGTAGACGAGCCCCACCACGGCCAGGGGCAGGCCCAGGGCGCCGAGCTCGAAGAAGCCCAGACCCTCCATGCCCCGCTCCCGCAGCATGCCGTCGGCCACCAGGTTGGTGGACGTTCCGATGAGGGTGCACACGCCGCCCAGGATGGAGGCGTAGGAGAGGGGGATGAGGAGCTTGGACGGGGGAATCTGCCGCTCCCGGCTCCAGGCGAGGACCGCGGGAATCCCCATGGCTACGATGGGGGTGTTGTTCAGGAAGGCCGAGCCGGTGGATGCGGCACCGGTGAGGCGGAAGAGAACCGATCGTAGGCGTCGGCCCTCCCCGAAGAGCAGGTCAGCGCCCCTGCGCAGCACCCCGGTCTGCCGCAGACCGGCGGCCATCACGAACAACGAGCCCAGCGCCAAGAGGGTGGGTTCTGCGAAGCCCACCAGCGCTTCTTCCAACTCCACGACCCCGCCGGCGATGAGTACGCCCATGGCCGAAAGGAGGACGAGGTCCGCCGGGAGCCATTCGCGAGCCATGGCCACCAGGGCCGCGACGATCACCGCATAGGTGAGGAGGATGTCCGGAGTCATGGTCCCGCTCTACCCGCCAGCCGGACCGCCGGTTCAGCCTCCGGGGCCGCCCCAGGCCCGGACGAGCTCCTGGGCGATCCATCCCAGCGTCCGCTCCACCTCCAGGAAACTCCCCCGGCTCTGGGTGACGAAGGCCGCCACCACCACCGGCCCACCGGCCAGCGCCGCCTGCATCCGGCGATAATAGTCGGCAAACCACGGCGTGATGCGCGCCGCGCCGTCTTCAGGCTGCACCCAGGCCCAGTCGGCCACCTCATCC
>CAKZOQ010000490.1 GCA_937136445.1 uncultured Gemmatimonadota bacterium | reverse complement strand
ATCCTGGATCCCGCCGGTCAGGCCTTCCGTATCGAATCGCAGGGCCGCATCAACATCCTCCTGGGCGCCCTCCTGGGGCTGATCCTGGGGGTCGGGGCGGCCTTCTTCCTGGAGTACCTGGACCGGACCGTCCGGACGAGCTCCGACGTGGAGTCGCTGCTGGGCATCCCGGTCCTGGGAATCATCCCCCGGTTGCGCTCCCTGCAGGACCGGGAGGAGGGTCGTCGGGGAAGCCCCATGGTCGTGGCCATGGACCCCTTGGATCCGGCGGCGGAGGCGTACCGGAACTTGCGCATGAACCTGATGTTCATGAGCACGCCGGACGAGCCCATCCGCACGCTCCTCTTCTCGAGCCCGGGCCCTACCGAAGGGAAGTCCACGACGGCGGTGAACTTCGCCATCATGCTGGCTCGCCAGGGCCAGCGGGTGCTCCTCGTGGACGGCGACCTCCGCCGGCCCACCCTGCACCGGGCGCTGGACGTGCTTCGCGAGCCGGGACTCACCAACCTCCTGGTGGGCGACGCGCCGAACCGCGAAGCGGTGCGACCCAACGTCCTTCCCAACCTGGACTTCCTCCCCTCGGGTCCCTTCCCGCCCAACCCCTCGGAGCTCCTGAATTCCAAGGCCATGGGTCGGTTGCTGGAAGGTTTCGAAGGGCAGTACGACCAGATCGTCATCGATGCGCCCCCGGTCCTCGCCGTCACCGACGCGGCGATCCTCGCGGTCCACACCGACGGCGTGGTCCTCGTCCTCCGCTCCGGGGAGACCGAGCAGCGGACCTCCGAGCGGTCGGTGGACCAACTCCGGCGGCTGGGCGTCCGCGTCTTCGGTGCGGTCCTCAACGAGGTCTCGCCCTCCAGCGCCGACGAGGGCGACTACCAGCAGTACTACTACACCTACGAGCCCAACGAGAGCAGTGGCTGGAAACGCTTGCGTGAGGGTCTAAGCAAGGTGAGATTTTTCGGGTAGGCATTCGGCCCGAAAGGAACGACGAAGGGGGCGGGTGAACGCACGGTTCCCCGCCCCCTTCGTCGTCTGCATCTCCCTTCCCCGCTCGCCCTGGTGCACCCCACATGAACGGCCACTTCTCGGTTCCCGCCCCCCGCAACGAGCCCGTCCCCAGCTACGCCCCCGGCACACCGGAACGGGCCGAGCTCCAGGATCATCTCGACGCCATGGCCGACGAGGTCGTGGAGATCCCCCTCCTCATCGGAGGTCGGGAGATTCGCACCGGGGACACCGTGGACGTGGTCATGCCCCACGACCACGGGCACGTCCTCGCGCGGGCCCACCAGGCCGGTCCTGAAGAGACCCGCGCCGCCATCGACGCGGCCCGCGAAGCCCATGACTCCTGGTCCCGCATGGCCTGGCCGGACCGCGCCTCCATCTTCCTCAAGGCGGCGGACCTCCTGGCCGGCCCCTGGAGACAGGTCCTCAACGCCTCGACCATGCTGGGCCAGAGCAAGACGGCCCACCAGGCAGAGATCGACGCCGCCGCGGAGATGGTGGACTTCCTGCGGTTCAACGTGCACTACGCCGAGGAGATCTACGGCCGGCAGCCCGAGTCGGCGCCGGGGATGTGGAACCGGTCCGAGTACCGGCCCCTGGAAGGCTTCGTATACGCGATCACCCCCTTCAACTTCACCTCCATCGGTGGGAATCTGCCCTCCGCTCCGGCGCTCATGGGGAATACGGTGGTCTGGAAGCCCGCCGCCTCGGCCCTCCTCTCCAATTACTGGATGGCGCGCCTCTTCCAGGAGGCGGGGGTGCCGGCCGGGGTCATCAACTTCGTCTCCGGAGACCCTCGGCGCATCACTGCGGAGGTCATGGGTCACACCGACTTCGGCGGCGTCCATTTCACCGGCTCCACCGGCGTATTCGACTCCTTCTGGAAGCAGATCGGCGACAACATGGCCACCTACCGCTCCTACCCTCGCATCGTCGGGGAGACGGGTGGAAAGGACTTCGTGGTGGCGCATCCCTCCGCCGACCGGGAGGCCCTGGCGACGGCCCTGCTACGGGGTGCTTTCGAGTTCCAGGGACAGAAGTGCTCGGCGGCCTCCCGCGCCTACATCCCGGAGAGCGTCTGGGACGACATCCGGGAGCCCCTCGTCCAGGGAACCGAGGAGCTCACCATGGGTGATCCCCGGGACTTCACCAACTTCCTGGGCGCCGTCATCGATCGGGCCGCCTTCGACAAGATCACGGGATACATCCAGCGGGCCCGGGACGCCGAGGACGCTGAGGTCCTCGCCGGCGGGGAATCCGACGACAGCACCGGCTTCTTCATCCGCCCCACGGTCATCCAGGCCCACGACCCCCGCTACGAGTCCATGCGGGAGGAGATCTTCGGGCCGGTCCTCACGGTCCACGTCTACCCCGACGAGGCCTGGACCGAGACGCTGGAGCTCGTGGACGACACCTCGCCCTACGCCCTCACCGGCGCGGTCTTCAGCCAGGATCGAGCCGCCGCCCGTGAGGCCATGGACGCCCTCCGCGATGCCGCCGGTAACTTCTACATCAACGACAAACCCACCGGTGCGGTGGTGGGCCAGCAGCCCTTTGGCGGGGCCCGGGGCTCCGGGACCAATGACAAGGCGGGCTCGGCGCTGAACCTCCTCCGCTGGGTGAGCGCCCGGACCATCAAGGAGACCTTCGTGCCCCCGACGGACTACCGCTATCCCTTCATGGACTAGGGCGGCGGCACCACACTAGGCCCCCGCAGCGGCGTCCAGGCCGCGGAGGAAGTCCTCCTTCAAGTCCTCCACGTCCTCCACGCCCACGCTGAGACGGACGAAGCCGGGTGGGATCCCCATCCTGGCGAGCTCCTCCGGCGTCCGGCCCCGGTGCGAGGTGTGCCGCGGCTGGGAGACCAGCGTCTCCACGCCGCCCAGGCTCGGGGCCACCATGGCCAGG